>JAKFCK010000230.1:0-17931 GCA_036676685.1 Chitinophagaceae bacterium
TGAGAAGAGATGTACTTGAATATTTAAATCGTCAAAAGGAACTAAAAAAATTCATTCGCGAACAGCCGCTTTGGTACCGTAAGCTTTCAAGGAATCCATATGATTTGCAGACATTAGAAATTGCCTCACTTCACTATTATAAAAAAACAATCCCTCATCAGGTGGAAAAATTCACCAATAATGTTCAAATGGCATCGATGATGTTTTATATGCTGCAGTCAATGAAAGACCAGAGTTGAAGATAGACCACATGCAATGTGGTCTTTTTATTGGAAAAACAGAGAATAGAGTAAAAAAAATAAAGGAGGCGAACAATACAGATAAAAGGAGTGATCATTTTGAAAAAGTACATAGAAATAACGATTTTATCAATATTTTTAGTAGGTGTCCTTTCAGGGTTCCAAAAGACGACTGTTTTGCCGATAGTTAGTAAGTATTCAGAAAAGACTCCCTCGTTACATGTTCAATCTAGAACCAAAGGTAATAATGTGTTTGTAGAGTGTGTCTTATCTGGAATCAGTTTTCGGCAATCCGAACAAAATGACCGAAAGGTAGGGAAGCTAGTAATTTGGCTGGATGGTAAAAGAACGAAAGAAGTAACCTCAGCTGCCTTTATTATTAAGGGTCTACCCCCGGGCGAACATAGTGTTAAGCTTGAAGTTGTTGACTTAAAAAACGTACCGTACGGAGTCACCAAGGAATTCCTGGTAAATATCCCTAAGTGACAGTTTATTTCACTTTCTCCATACATTCATGTTAAAATGTGAATGGAGGTGTGGGCGTACATGCTTGCTACATCAGAAAGAATAGAACTTTTAGAATATGCAGAGCAATTAGCACAAATGGTATTAGAATCGGATATTGTAGAACAATATCAAATTTGTCTATATAAAATGCAAAACAATAAGCAAACGCAGGAAAAGATTAACCGTTTTGTAAACCTGAAAGAGCTTTATGAAGAGGTGCAGCGCTTTGGTAAATACCATCCAGACTACAAAAGGGTAATGAGCCAAATTCGCGAATACAAACGGGAAATGGACTTAGATCCACATGTTGCTGAGTTCAAATTAGCGGAGAATGACCTGCAGAGTCTGCTGGATGAAATTAGTATGTTCGTCGGCGGTGCTGTTTCAAAACATATAAAAGTGCCTTCAGGAAATCCATTTTTCGATACAGGTTCTCATGGTTCAGGCTGTGGCGGCGGTGGGAGCTGCAGCTGCTCCGCCTAAGGTAATCGGCTTAATTTTACATTAAGCCGATTTTTCTATCTTTTTAACCGTGTACAATCGACACATAGGTTTCCGCAGCAGAACATCTTTTCTTGAGGTACATAAAACCGGTGACGATAAACCAAAAGCACGCTAATTCGAACGAAGGGTGATGGACCATGGTCTATGGACCAAAACGTTAACTTTACACCTTATCAAAAACTCCCATGAGCATCATCACCATCTCCGGCCTCAAAAAACAATACAGCGGTAATTATGTATTAAAGGGGATCGACCTAAGCATCGATGCAGGCCAGATCGTTGGGTATATCGGGCCCAACGGTGCAGGGAAAAGTACCACCATCAAAATATTATCAGGCATTCTCAGCGACTTCGAAGGAGATGTAACTGTACTTGGTATGAACGTGCGGGAGAACCCTATCGAGATCAAACAAAAGATCGGCTATATACCCGAGCAGGCGGCATTGTACGAAGTGCTTACCCCTATTGAATACCTGAGATTCGTTGGTAAATTATACCAGTTGGGAGACGATGAAATCAATACCAAGTCCAACGAGTTGTTAAGAATATTTGACCTGGCGCCTAAGGCTGATCTGCGGATGAATGGATTTAGCAAGGGGATGAAACAAAAAGTACTGCTCATCAGCGGGCTGATGCATAACCCGGAAATTATTTTCCTGGACGAACCCCTCAGCGGGCTTGATGCCAATGCCGTGATCCTTGTAAAGGAAATTTTATCACAACTCAAGCGCGCAGGTAAGACGATTTTTTATTCTTCCCATATTATGGATGTCGTTGAAAAGATCAGTGACAGGATTATCATCATCGATAAAGGAACGGTAATAGCGGATGGCAGTTTTGAATACCTGCAACAGCAGGCTAGCAGGGGTTCCCTCGAAAATATCTTTACCGCTCTTACGGGGGGATCAGAACAACATGAGCATACTGCCCAGGAATTTATTGATGTATTAAAAAGCTAAGGATGGATAAATTGCTTCTGCGTTTTTTATTGTCTGTCGTCAGCGTATTTTCCAAACGGGATGTAGATTTCGACCGGCTAAAAATAATCACCGAGACAAAAATACTGATGGACCGTCGCCGGGTGAGGGTTACTTATAACAAAAAAGACAAGGACCCAAAAAATCCATTACTGATCACGTTGGTTGTTTACGCATTTTTTGGTCTCATGATGGGCGCCATGATCTTTTTTACTGAATCGCTGTTGCTCAGCATGATTTTTTTTCATGCTTACCTGCTCTTCATGATGGCCATGACCCTTATTACAGATTTCAGTGCAGTATTGCTGGACACTACCGATAACCAGATCATTTTGCCGAGGCCCGTAAACAGTAAAACCGTCTTCCTTGCCAAACTTATCCATATCCTTGTTTACCTGTTACAGTTTACCATTGCACTGGCAATATTTCCATTGATCGCTATTTTTATCACACATGGTGCAGCTGCGGGTTTGCCGGCATTTTTTACCGTCCTGCTCACCGTATGCCTGGCGGTATTTTTTACCTATCTCTTATACATCCTCATCCTAAGGTTCGGCAATGAACAAAAGGTTAAAGATATCATTGGTTACTTCCAGATCTTTATGACCTTGTTGTTTACTGTGGGCTACCAGTTGTTGCCAAGGCTGATCGACTTTGAAGAGATCGTGAGGACCTTTTCGCTTCACTGGTATTCCTACTTCCTGCCACCGGTTTGGATGGCTTTAACTATCGAAAGTTTCAAAACGGTTCAATTTGATGCGATACATTTTCTCATGATCGCCTGTGCGGTTTTCGTACCCGTGATCACCTTCTGGGTAATGATCAAATACCTGGCGCCATCCTTCTCCCGCAAATTATCCCTGTTACAGAACGACCAACAAAGTACACCGGAAGTCAAATTCCAAGGCAAAAAACAACGCAGCCTTTCATCCCGTTTATCTGCAGTGCTTTGTTACAGTGCCCTGGAAAAAGCCGGCTATGAATTGGTTTGGAAGATCACGGGGCGGGATAAAGGATTTAAGATGCAGTTTTACCCGAGCATAGGATACATCCTGGTTTTTGTTTTTATTACCGTTTTCCGGAGCGGCAGAAACTTCCAGGAGACTATTGATACCCTACCCGATTCCAAACTGTTTTTATGGATGATCTATATCCCCATGTTCAGCGTGAGCAGCAGCAAATCGCTGGTGAACTATTATGAAAATTTCCAGGCTGCATGGGTCTACCAATCCACACCGATCAAATACCCCGGCCAGATCATCAGCGGATCATTAAAGGCCTTGCTCACAAAGTTTTTTCTCCCGGCTTACCTGCTGTTATTCCTGTATTCTTATTACACATGGGGCCCTGCGATTATCGACGATTTTGTATTTGGTTTTTTCAATAACATGATCATTTTTTTCCTCCTGGAAGTATTATCCCTGCACAATCTTCCTTTTTCTCAACAGCAAAACCTGAAAATGCAGTCAGGGAGATTTGTGAAGGTATTCCTGCAGATCATTATCATATCGGCATTGGTGGGTTTACATTATCTTGCCCTGCGCATCAGCTGGCTTATTGCGGTACTTATCCCGGTGGCAGCAATTGGTGCCTGGTTTTTTCATAACAAAGTAAGTTCCTTCAGGTGGAAGGATATGACAGTTTAATATGGCAGTAGATACATTAGCATACCATCAAATAAAAGCAATCACAGATCAGCATAATGCTACACTTGTAGCCGTTTCCAAATTTAAATCCATTGATGATATCCGGGTTTTATATGATCTTGGTCAACGGGATTTCGGGGAAAATTTTGTGCAGGAACTTGCTTTAAAATATGAGGCCCTGCCAAAAGACATACGCTGGCATTTTATAGGCCATCTCCAACGCAACAAAGTAAAATACATCGCACCCTTTATTCATCTCATACATGGCGTGGACACCGAAAAACTATTGGCTGAAATAAATAAAGAAGGCGCTAAGAATAACCGGGTAATTGATTGCCTGCTGCAGGTACATATCGCAGATGAAGAAACAAAGTTCGGATTTGATAGCATGGAGTTGGAAGAATTGACGACACGAATTTTTAACACCAATTCCACGAATTATCCGAATTATGCGAATGTTTCAATACGGGGATTGATGGGGATGGCGTCTTTTACTGAGAACAAGGATAAGGTAAGGAACGAATTCAAAAAATTGCACAGCCTGTATTCAACCTTAAACCTTAAACCTTCAACCTTCAACCTACTCAGCATGGGTATGAGTGGCGACTATACGATCGCTTTGGAGGAAGGAAGCAATATGGTGCGCATAGGTAGTCTTCTCTTCGGGGCCAGGTGATATCAACACCTATATTCCCGGTTTTTGTTAAAATTTTTATCATTTTATGCATTTATCTTATTTGATTTCTCTTAAACGGGGATAATCAAATAACTTTAGCATGTATAAGCACTATACTATGACCTCATCATTTGAATCAGAAAAAAACAGGAAAGCATTACTATACACCGCGGTCATCTGCGGCTTGTTATTGCTGATGTTTGTACTGATCAGCTGGACAGACAATCCGCCCAGCCCACCGGTGGTGGAAGATCTCATAGAAATAAACCTGGGAAACAACGAAGAGGGTTTTGGTGAAGAGCAGCCTCTAATTAAAGGAGAGATGTCCCCGTCCCAGGAAGCGACAGTAGTGCCAAAACAGGTAGCAGCGGCGCAGGAAGAACCGGAAGAAAAAGTTACCCCGGACGATAATGCAGAAGAAGATGCCGCTCCCGTAACCAAACCTGTAAAGGCCACACCAAAGGTTACCAAACCTACCACAACAGCACCGGTAACTGTACCGGTTCCCAAACCACAAAAACCAAAGATCACTTATAATGGTCCCGGCAGTGGGGGTGGTAATAATGCTACTGAGGATAATGGTTACAAAAGCCAGGGCAACAAATCGGGTGCAACAGGTGATGCCGGCGACCCCAGCGGCAATAAAGATTCCTATGGCAATACGCCAGGCGGCAAAGTGGGCGGCCCCCGTGTGACCAGTGGCAACCGGAAAGTGATTCGTTACTATTCCTTTACCGCCGAGTTAAAAAAAGCAACTATTTATGCACAGATAAAAGTATCCCCTTCCGGCCAGGGCACTTTTCTAAAAATTGTAAAACCGAGCACCAGTTTCGAGCAGGCTTATGCCAACGCTATCAGCGGGTACCTGCGAAATATGCAGTTTGATAAAGCTGCGGATGAAAGTGTAGTAACCGTACAGTTTAATTTTACTGTGAATTGATATGACAAGGACCAAAAGATTTTGGATATCCACTTTGGTATGGACCTTTTTGATGGTGGGTCTGAACCTCCTGATCGATTATGCATCCGACCGCTTTTCTCTTTCTTTTGTTTATTTCACTAAAGTGCTGATACTTGCCTTTATTTTATCCTTGTTGTCTTCCCTTTTTGTTTTTAAATTAAAGCCCGTCAACTAAAAAACTGGCCGCTCTATTAGTAAAAGGGCAATTTCACTGCTATTCCTTATCGTCTTTTTCTAAGTTAGATCTTCGGTATTGACCATTGTGGCTATACCTTTTCATTGTAAATTCTTTTTTGTAAATAAAAAAATATTTACAAAATAATATTTACATGCCGCATCCTGAATTTTCGTCCACCCAGTTGCGTATTCTTGATTATTTTTGGTCAATGACCTATCCAGAAACGATCGAATACCTGTATGCCCAGCTGCCCATGTTTTCCCGCATAGGTGCAGCAGCTTACAAAAAAGACCTGCACAATACAATAGAACTCTGCGCTGCTTTGGGAAATCCGCACAATGATTTTAAAAGCCTCCACGTTGCGGGGACCAATGGCAAAGGCAGCACCTGCCATATGCTGGCAGCTATCCTGCAGCAATCGGGGTATAAAACCGGTCTATACACTTCCCCGCATGTAAAACAGTTTGGGGAAAGGATCCGCGTAGATGGTAAAATGATCGATGAAAATTTTGTCATTGATTTTGTAGAACGTACAAAAACCCTCACCGAACAAATTCAACCTTCCTTCTTTGAACTGACCGTAGCGATGGCCTTTGAATATTTCTCAAAAAAAAATGTGGATATCGCTATTATTGAAACCGGGCTTGGCGGATTGCTGGATAGTACAAATGTTATCAGCCCTATTCTTTCCATCATCACTAATATCGGTTACGACCACACGAATATCCTGGGCAATAGCCTTCCGGAAATTGCTTTCCAGAAAGCTGGTATTATCAAGGCTAACACCCCGGTGGTGATCGGGGAACTGTTGCCGGAAACAAAAAACGTATTTGTAAAACAGGCGAACGAAAAAGAAGCACCGATACTTTTTGCCCAAAGCAGGTTTTTTACAGAATATATTGAGCCTACAGGCAACCTCCTCTTCTGTAATGTAAAAGACAACGTGACACACACGGTAGAAAAACTGCGGCTGGACCTGAACGGCATTTACCAGGCGAAAAATATTTGCACCGTTTTGTGTGCTGTTGATGTGCTAAGAAAACAGGGTTATGTTATCCCGGAAAGTGACCTGCACCATGCATTGGAGAATGTAAAGGAGTTAACGGGCATGCGTGGCCGCTGGGATATCGTGCAACTGCACCCCACCATCATACAGGATGTTGCGCACAACACCGATGGGATTAGCCAGGTCATACTACAGCTAAAAAATAACTACCCGAAGGCATCATTGTATTTTGTACTGGGATTTGTGAAAGACAAAGATGTAGCGCATGTGTTGGATCTCTTTCCCAAAGACGCCCGCTTTTATTTTACCAATGCGCATATACCGCGTGCACTCCCGCACCAGGAACTCCGCGAACTGGCTGCTTCAAAAGGATTGCCAGGTGACAGCTTTGACAACGTGAATGATGCGATAGCAGCGGCCCAATCAAATGCCGGGCCGCAGGATGTGATCATGATTTGTGGCAGCTTTTTTATCATTGCGGAGATAATCTGATCATTCCGCAGCACTCTCCAGTAGTTGGAAAGCATAAAACAAACATAAAGCATGCATGCTTTGAACAATGGCATTGTCCCGCAACAATTGCCTTACCTCGCCAAGGGGCTTAAATATCAGGGTAATTTCTTCATTGGCATCCAGGGATTGTTCTGCCGTTTTTTGTCCACCGGTAGCTAAAAATAAATGCGTAAAATTATCCAGCACGCCGGGATTGGCGGCTGTTTGCCCCAGGTAATGATACTGCTCAAATGAATAACCCGTTTCTTCCAGCAATTCTCTTGCAACTGCCTGTTGGGGGTTTTCGCCTTCGTCTACAAAACCACCCGGCAGTTCCAGTATTTTCTGCCCGATCGGGTGGCGGTATTGTTCCACCAATATCACCTCATTATCCTGTGTAATGCACATGGCGCAAACACTCACCGGCAACTCCACAACAAAATAGGGATCAACGATCTTTCCATCAGGTGTTTCATACCCGTCCTTCCTTGCAGTGAAATATTGGTGTTTGTTGATATATTCCGTGGAAAAGGTTTTGAAGGAAGCCATGTTTGGAAGGTTGTGCTGTTATGGGTCAATGAGTCAATAGGTAAATGGGTGAATGGTGAATAGTGAATTGTGAATTGTGAATGTGTGAATAGTGAAAATATGGAGTAATTTTTATTTTCGTGAGCTTTGGTTATATGAATTTTTTATTGCCCTAATGAGAGCCGGTAAATATACCCCACAAGAAGCGCCTAAATGAAAGCTACCAGGTTCTCAAGAAAAAATAACCTCTGAAGTTCCCCCTTTAGGGGGTCAGGGGGTTTCAGGGGCTCAGGGGGTTTACCAGTTTGATATGCCCCACATGATGTTTTCCATGCCAGGCATACATACCCAGCAAGTACCAGAGTGTCATTGTTTTCTGGTGTTCGGGATGAAACACCGTCCTGTTCCACTCTTCTTCTTTTATGTTATTCAGCACTTCCATCCAACGCCGGTGTACAGCAAATAAAATTGTGATGGACATATTGATAGGAAGATTTTTGGTATCTGCCATTTCTGCCCAGCGTTGTTCATCGTAGGGTTTTATGGTTGGATTATCTTCTGTAAGGCCAAGCTTAAAACGTATGTAAGCATTCATATGACTGTCGGCGATATGATGCACTACCTGGTGTACCGTCCAGCCCCCGGGCCGGTAGGGCGTTTGCAGCTGGTATTCGTCCATGTTGAGCACAGCATGTTCCACGTGCATAGGCAAGGTTTCAATATCAAGCAGCCATTCCCTTAATTGCTTTTCGGAAAATGGCTGCTCAATATATTTACCTATCGGGTATTTTAGTTCATCCATTATTTGGTGACTGCAACTGCAGGTTTTATGTCCAGTAGTTCAATTTCAAAAATGAGCGCTGCACCTGGCGCGATCGCCCCACCGGCTCCCCTGTCGCCATAGGCAAGGTCACTTGGGATTGCTACTTTCCATTTTGCACCTTTTGTCATCATTTGCAGAATTTCTGTCCAGCCACGGATCACACCACCTACCGGGAAAGTTGCTGGCTCCCCACGGTCTGTTGAAGCATCAAATTTAGTCCCGTCAATCAGGGTGCCAACGTAATGCACCACCACAGTATCGGCAGCAGTAGGTTTCATGCCACCAGCTTCCCCTGCTTTAACAATCTCGTATTGCAACCCGTTTGGCAACACGGTTACACCTGGTTTTGTACGGTTAGCAGCAAGAAAGGCTTCTCCTTTTGCTTTTTGTGCAGAAGATTTTTTCTGCTGAAATTCCTGTAATTTTTGTTGAAGGGTCATATTACACTGTTCCAATGTTAATGATGTTTGTTTGCCTTTAAATACATCGTCCATTGCTTTTTGAATCAGGGCACCATTTACACTGCTGATCCCCTGCTCTTTCATACTGGAAGCAATATTTACACCTACCGCATAACTAAAACTATCTAACCCGCTCTTCATCAGTGGTGCCGCAATAGCAGGTTTGGCTGCAGCGGTTTTAGCTACCGGTTTTTTTACACCGGGTTTAGTCGTTTGTGCATTTGCTCCAAAGGTTACGGTTACAACGGCCATCAAACAAAGGGCTGTTTTTTTCATTCTTGTTGTTTTATGTTTCGTGAAAAAGTATGCAAATAAAAGGAAGTTTATTCATCCCTCATCTGCTTGCCTGTTAAATGTATGAAAACGTCTTCGAGGTTAGCTGCTTTTACCTGTTTTGGGCGCTCGAAGCCTGATGCCACCAGTTCATCGATCATCTTGTCCGGCGAATCCAGTTTGATGATCCGGCCCTCATCCAATATGGCAATGCGGTCGCAGAGTTGCTCCGCCTCATCCATATAATGCGTGGTAAGAATAACAGTAGCGCCGTTTTCCCTGATGTCTTTAATCAGGTCCCAGAGATTTCTCCTTGCCTGGGGATCAAGGCCGGTGGTAGGCTCATCCAGGAAAATGATCCGTGGCTGGTTGATAAGGGTAGTCGCAATGGAGAACCGCTGTTTCTGCCCCCCACTCAATTCTTTGCTTTTATTTTTGGCTTTATCCTGCAGGTTCACTTTTTTTAATAACTCCATCGGCTCCACTTTTTTATTGTAAAGCCCGGCGAAAAGTTTGATCAGTTCTAGTAAAGTCAGGTTAGGGTAAAACCCGGATGACTGCAGCTGCACACCAATGATCTTTTTTATTTCATCGGGTTGTTTGTCCAGGTCCAGCCCGCCCACGGTAACGTGGCCGCTGGTTTTGGTGCGAAGGGTTTCAATGATCTCAAGCGTGGTGGATTTTCCGGCACCGTTGGGACCCAGCAGCCCGAATATTTCCCCTTCAAAAACATCAAAAGAAATATCTTTTACTGCCTGGAAGCCACCGTAATTTTTGGAAAGATTTTTTACCGAAATAATTGTTTTTTGCATACCTGGAGATCCTCCCAACTTTTTTTGCTTTTGTCAAACAGGAACAGCCTGTAAATCAGTAACACTTTAAATAAACATTTTTTGCCCTATAAAGATACGGGTTGAAAATTTTTAAAGAATCAATTCCATCATTACATCAGCGGTAACGTAATGCGCATCTTTTACCGGGATATGGCGAAATCCATATTTTTCATATAGGCGGATGGCGGTAGTGAGCTGGCTGTTGGATTGAAGATAAATCCGCCGGGCACCCACATCGCGGGCAGCCTGTAAACACCTGTCCATGAGCAATCGACTTATGCCCATACCCTGGTAATTTTCATCTACGGCCATTTTTACCAGTTCATATTGCTGCGGCGTTTCCTTTACCAGGGCTGCTGTGCCTACAATTTTTTCCCCGCTTTTTGCGAGAAATATAAACCCGCCAGGATCAAGAATCTCCCGTTGGGCATGGTTGATCATCACCAGGTCAGCTTCTTCAGTGAGCCCGTATTTTTCCAGCCAGGCAAGGTTCAGTTGTCTAAAAGCATCCTGGTACTGTGGCTCAAAGTCAATTACCGAAATCACTATCCTGAGCTTTTACCGGCGCGCCAATATAAGTTTCCAACTCTTCCATCATCAACCTGCTGCCCACGAAAAAAGGTGTCCGCTGGTGTAAGCCGGTAGGCTGGATCTCCAGGATCCGCATATGACCATTGGTGGCTTTACCCCCCGCCACTTCCACGATAAAGGCAAATGGATTACACTCATACATCAGGCGGAGTTTCCCCTTGGGTTTGTTTAATATACCGGGATACATAAAAATACCGCCTTTTATCAGGTTGCGATGCACGTCACTCACCATACTGCCGATATATCTCTGCGTGTATGGTCCACCGTTACTCTCATCTTTTTTCTGGCAGGCAGTGATGTATTGTTTCACCGGCTCTTCATATTGGAAAAAATTTCCATGGTTCACTGAATACATTTTTCCCGTTGGGGGGCATTTAATATCGGGATGGCTTAAAGTGAATTCACCGATCGAGGGATCCAGTGTAAAACCGTTGACCCCCCGCCTTGTGGCATATACCAGCATAGTGGATGACCCGTAGATCACATAACCTGCTGCCACCTGCTGGTTGCCTGCCTGTAAAAAATCTGCCTCAGTAGCAGGCTGTCCTAATTCACTCACCCTTTTGAATACACTGAAAATAGTTCCAATTGAAACATTTACATCAATATTGCTACTGCCGTCCAATGGATCAAACAGGCAGACATATTTGGATTTACTACTGATCTCGTCGTCAAAAACCACGAAATCATCCATCTCTTCGCTGCCTATACCGGCGCAACTGATCCCGTGCTGCAATACACCCATCATCTGGCTGTTCGCAAAAATGTCCAGCTTTTTTACTTCTTCCCCCTGCACATTGGTGGTACCGTGGTCACCAAGGATATCTACAAGGCCGGCTTTGTTCACTTCCACATTGATCCGTTTAGCCGCGAGGCCAATGTCTCTTAGCAGGTTAGACAGTTCCCCCGTGGCATGAGGAAAATCTCTCAGCTGTTGTAAAGTAAATTCGTCCAGCGTCTGGACTTTTCTGTTGATGGACATAAAACAATTTCAATTTTACATATTAGCAATTAGATTTGCAGCACAAAAATAAGGGTTATGTGTGTTAACGGGAGACGGTTGAAGGTGAAAGGTGAAGGGGTGAAAGGTGAAAAGTTGATAAGTATATAAGGTTGATAAGTATATAAAGCCGATGAGTTGCAAAGCAGGAATCGTTTTAAGTCCCCGAGCCTGGAATAATTTTATACTTAGCTATTTAGATACTTGATTAATTAGCTCCTAAGATAACCTGCCATACCTCCCATCGTAATACAACTAAACAACAACATGAAAGTATACAAATTCGGCGGAGCCAGCATCAACAGCATAGACAGGATAAAAAATGTAGCTACCATCATCAACGGGTCGGGAAACGAAAAGTTGCTGGTAGTGATCTCCGCCATGGGAAAAACCACCAATGCGCTGGAAGCTGTGGTAAATGCATTTTTTGAAGGCAGGACCACCGAGGCACTGCAGTTATTCGAGACCATAAAACAAAACCACCTTGCCACATTAAAATACCTCGTTACGCTGCAGTGGCAAAAAGCAGAAAGGCAGCTTAAAGATTTTTTCACCGAGATAGAATGGCTGCTGCATGATAAACCCGTGCGGTCTTATGACTATTATTATGACCAGGTGGTGTGTTGCGGTGAATTATTCAGCAGCAGCATTGTCTTTCATTATTTACAGGAGCAAAAGATAAATGCAACCTGGATGGATGTGAGGGATATTGTACGAACCGATAATAATTTCCGCGATGCCGGCCTTGATTGGGATCATACCCAAAAAAATATCCAGGAAAATATCCTGCCATTGTTCAATGATTATGATGTGGTGATCACCCAGGGATATATAGGCGCCACGGATGAAAATGAAAGCACCACCCTGGGCAGGGAAGGAAGTGATTATTCTGCAGCCATCTTTGCCAACCTGCTGCCGGCGGAGTCTGTCACAATCTGGAAAGACGTGGATGCCGTCATGAATGCCGATCCCAAACATTTTAAAGATGCGGTTACCATGAATGAACTGAGTTATGCCGAAGTGATAGAAATGGCTTATTATGGGGCGCAGGTCATTCACCCCAAAACCATAAAACCCTTGCAGAACAAAGGGATCCCGCTGCTGGTAAAAAGTTTTTTAGATCCCTTATTACCAGGTACAGTAATTAATAGCCGACCTGCTAAAAACCTGCCGCCCATTATCGTGGTGAAAGAAAACCAGGTGTTGATGCAATTCAAGAGTAAAGATTTTTCTTTCGTAGAAGACCAACCGGTGGAAGACCTGGACCATATTTTTAAGTCCATCAAAATAAAACCGAATCTTTCCCAGAATGCAGCGATCTCTCTTTTATGCTGCTTTGATGACCATGCGGAAAAAATAGACTCGCTGGCTATAGCGGCTTCCGAAATTTTTGATGTGGAACTGGAAAAGAACCTGACACTGTTAACGATCCGCCATTACAATGCAGAAACAATTGAAGGGCTCACCCTTGGTAAAGAAATTGTGCTGGAACAAAAAACCAGGGAAACCGTACAACTGTTAATGCGGCAGCCAATTACTAGTTAAAGACGTATTCGCCTTTTTGGTTCACCATGATGATTGGCAATTGTTTTTTTGTTTCAAAAAAATCAAATGCAGGTTTGATATTATTGCTGAACAGTTGCAGGTAGGCGTTGTCCTTAATGGTGGTATTGAGATACTCCAGCGATTTTTTTACATTATACCTTATGGGAAAAACATGCACGGGGATAAACTCCTGGTGGCCCTGCTCCTTCACCCTGCTGGCGATAATAAAAACTTCTTCCATCGGCACATCGCTGATGGGAATACACCCGGTACTCACGCAGTTGCCATGAATATAAATATTGTTGCCAGGGCGTTGTTCATCACTTAAGATCCTGTCTGAGGAATTCGGATAATTTATGCCCAGCGAAAGATGATATGCACTGTTGGGATTGAATTCATTGATGTAATAAAATCCTTCGGGCACCTGGTAGTCGCCCTCAATTCGTTTGGGACCCATCGTACCGCTTTGCATGCATACCTTGTAAGTTTTAAATAATTTGAATGGTTCTTTCGGATCATTTTTCACCCACACCTCCAACTGTCGGTCATATTTAAAAGACCGGACGTACATTTCTGCCGGCGGGAAAACGAGGTTTTGTTTCCTGAACTGGCTTTTAATGGAATCTTCCATGCGGCTGTAAACTTCTGTCACCTTGCCTGTAGCCTTTTTATTCTCAACAAAAGCAGGCTGGGCAAGCACATTATGGCTTGCTAAAAAACAGCAAAAGATGGAAAATCCGGTTTTTCTAATCAAATTATTCATGAAACAGACAAAAATTGGGGGTTACATACCTTAAACGTGAAAATATTAAATTTATTGAAAAGGGGGCGTTAAAAAGTCCATAGTACATAGATCATGGTCCATAGCCGTCCATTCGAGCAACTACATTATACGAATAGGCTGTGTCTCAATTTTGAGATCATTTTGCATAATACCTCATAATCACTACAGTGTTTAGCGAAAACAGTTTCATTAATATAATCCTTCCGCCTGGCAATAAACAAACAGCTAACGACTTCAATAGCAGAACGTAACGCATACCCGAGAAACTTACTGAACTCCGGCTTTGATTGGCCGGTGCACCCTTCTGCTATATTCAATACAACCGAATCTGCGGCTTTGCGGATCTGATTGCTGAGGTTATATAATTCCAGGGAAGGAAAAATGTTCGCCAGTTGATTTATACCTACACTCAATTCAAGTGCGTGGTGCCAGATATTTAAATGCTCAAATTTAAAAGCCATGATGTTTCCCGGAATATGCCGGAACAGAAAGATAAGGCACCCTGCTACCAAAAAGCAAAGGAAAAGTCCCCTAAAAGAAACCAATTTTACCCCAACCCCTCTGCCTGCTTTCAGCCCATCGAACCGCACAACCTGCTATGGACCATGGACTATGGACCATGGACTTAAAGATTCCCCCTCGCATCCTGCTCCCGCTCCAGCGCCTCAAATAAAGCCTTGAAATTGCCCTTTCCGAAACTACGGGCACCTTTGCGCTGGATGATCTCGAAAAATACTGTCGGCCTGTCCTGCAAAGGCTTACTAAATATCTGGAGGAGATAACCTTCTTCATCCCTATCGATTAGTATACCCAGCTTCTGCAAAGGCTCAAGGTCTTCATCAATCTTGCCCACCCGGTCCAGCACATCTATATAATAACTGGCTGGAATATTCAGGAATTCTATGCCCCTCCTTTGCAATTCTGAAACTGTTTCAATAATGTTAGCTGTTGCAATGGCCACGTGTTGCACGCCTTCCCCGTTGTAAAAGTCAAGGTATTCCTCTACCTGGCTTTTTTTCTTGCCTTCTGCCGGTTCATTGATCGGGAATTTTACAAAGCCATTCCCATTACTCATCACCTTGCTCATCAGCGCAGAGTATTCTGTAGAAATATCGTTGTCATCAAAAGTCAGGATATTTTTGAAGCCCATAACATCCTCGTAAAATTTTACCCATGGGTTCATCTGGTTCCAGCCCACATTCCCTACACAATGATCAACGTACAACAGGCCCGTTTCAGCAGGATTGTAGTTCGACTCCCATTTTCTAAAGCCCGGCATAAAAGTGCCCTTGTAGTTTTTTCTTTCTATGAACAAATGCACAGTTTCCCCGTAAGTATGGATCCCACTCATGACCACCTCACCCTCCTCGTCCGTTAATATTTGCGGCTCCATAAAACTTTTGCCGCCCCTTTGGGTCGTTTGGCTCCATGCATCTGTGGCGTCGTCCACTTTTAAGGCCAGGAACTTTACTCCATCCCCATGTTTGGCGACATGATCTGCGATTTCATTGCCCGGTCTGAGTGCGGTGCTGAGAACGAAAGTGAGTTTGTTTTGCCTGATCACATAACTCACCTTGTCCTTCATACCGGTTTCCGGTCCCGCATAAGCGAGTGACTGGAAACCAAACGCAGTTTTATAAAAAAAAGCTGCCTGTTTGGCATTTCCTACGTAAAACTCGACGTAGTCTGTGCCATCCAGTGGTAAAAAATCAGCACTGGTGCCGGCCTTATTTTCTGTAGCAAAAGTTGTTGTTGACATAACAATGAATTAAAATAAATTAAAAAAAACTGGCAAAATTTAATGCAGCAGACTGTGAATAATCCAGTCATAAAGTTCCGAAAATTCAACGAAGCCGTGAAGTTAAAAAGGGGAAAGCCCCTGGGAGATCGGGGTATCCATAGCAAGGGTAATCATCAGCAAGCTGTAATGGACACGCTTATCGCCGAAAATTTTATGTGGATAGTCCGGTTTCATCGGGGTAAAGGTAATAAAAACTTACCGGGCATTATCCATCATAATCTATATTTGCGCCATGAAAAAAGCCGGCATTTTAGGAGGAGGACAATTGGGAAGAATGTTATTACAGGCCGCGGCCAATTACCCGGTAGAAACCTTTGTGATGGAGAATGATCCTGCCTGCCCGGCTGCCCATCTTTGCCATCATTTTACAACGGGCGATATTCGCAACTTTGATGACGTATACAATTTTGGCAAGGGCCTGGATGTGCTCACCATCGAAATAGAATCCGTGAATGAAGATGCCCTGGAAAAACTGGAATCTGAGGGAGTGGTTGTTTATCCCCGGCCTGCTGCATTGCGGATCATAAAAGATAAAATTCTGCAAAAACAATTTTACCAGGAACACCAGATTCCCACCAGCCCCTTTATCATCACAAAAAACCTGGAGGATTTAAAACAACATGAATCATTCCTGCCTGCTGTTCATAAACTCGCAAAGGGTGGCTATGATGGACGGGGTGTGCAGATCCTCAACAAAAATGCCGATATCCCGCTGGGCTTTAATGCACCTGCAATACTGGAGAAAATGGTGCAGATCAAAAAAGAAGTGGCTGTGATGATCGCTGTATCGGCAAGTGGCGAAACAGCTATGTATGCCCCCGTAGATATGGTTTTTGATACGCGGCTTAACCTCCTCAGTCACCAGCTGAGCCCGGCAGAACTCCCGGAAAAGGTATTCTGGAAGGCGGAAGCTATCGCGTTAAAAGTTGTGAAAGAGTTAAAGAGCCCCGGCATTTTCGCTGTTGAACTGTTTACAGACCTGGATGACAAGGTTTGGGTAAATGAGACCGCTCCAAGAGTACATAATAGCGGGCACCATAGTATCGAAGCCTGTTACAGCAGCCAGTTTGATATGCTTTGGAGAATATTGCTGGATTACCCTTTGGGTAACACAGACCATATCCTGCCTGCAGCCATTGTAAATGTATTGGGTGCTGAAGGGTTTTCAGGGCCCGCATACTATGAGGGACTTGCAGAGATTCTCTCTATGGATAACGTTTTTGTGCATTTATATGGTAAAACGCATACCAAACCCGGGCGCAAAATGGGCCATATCACTATTCTCAGTAGTGAAAAACAGGAATTACTGCACAAAGCCAACCAAATCAAACATACTTTGTTTGTAAAGTCGCTGTAGTTTTATTTGCGCATACCTCTGCCAATCATACCATTTTGGAGCAGGCCATGGCTTAATGCAGTAATTTTGGAAATTAATTTTATTAAAAATTATTATCTGTGAAAATAAAACTGAGCTATAGCTGTACCCTCCTGTGTAGTCTTTCATTGACCGCTTTGTTGTTTTTACCTGGTTGCGGGAAAGGTAAAAAAGAAGAAAAAAATGCTGCCACCGCTAAAAAAGGACTTCCCCCACCTGCCGCTGTAGATGCCTACGTCGTGAAAACGACACCCTTAAGCGATAACCTGGAATTGCCCGGTACTATTATTGCAAACGAGGAAACGAGTATAAACCCGGAGATATCCGGGAGGCTGGTATACCTTAATGCAAGTGAAGGTAAAGTAGTAGGAAAAGGTTCACTAATTGCAAAGATCTATGATGGAGACCTGCAGGCACAATTAAACAAGCTCAAAGTGCAGGTGCAGGTAGCCCAGCAAACCGCCCTGCGCTACCAGGAATTGCTTAAGATTAATGGGATCAGCCAACAGGAATTTGATCTTGCCAACCTGAACACAAATAATCTGAGGGCGGATATGGCTATCGTGCGCAGTAACATTATGCGCACAGAAATCAGGGCCCCGTTTAGCGGGACCTTGGGCTTGAAAAATATCAGCCCCGGCGCTTATGTGACACCGCAGACAGTGATCACCACCATCCGCCAGAACAGCCAGTTGAAATTAGACTTTACACTACCCGAAAAATACGCCAAC
>JAKFCK010000231.1:0-2006 GCA_036676685.1 Chitinophagaceae bacterium
GGACCCAGGGGCAAACCACTCCCGAGGTTGCAAAAATTCAGTTGAATAGTTTTGCCCAGATCTTTAAAAGCCTGTATAAGGTGGTTATCCTGCCCTCCAGTTTATTGATGGGTATTGCCTTTTTTTCTTTTAATACCGGCGTAGGTTTAATTGATGCCGTGTTCCCCGTATTTACCATCCAGGAAGCCGGGTGGAACAATGAGAGTTATTCCCATATATTTTCCATAGTGAATATAGTAAGTGGTTTACTGGGCATGGTTGCCGGTGGTTATCTTTCTGACAGGTTTGGCAAAAGAAAAATGATCAGCATTTACCTCATCGTACTGCTTGTCTTATTTGCAGGAATATTTTTACTAAAATCCTTTTGGAACAGCGACTTTATCATCACAGGTTTTATAGGATTGTATTATGTATTGTATGTTTTTATAACCATCGGATCTTTTGCCATTGGAATGGAGCTATGTTGGTGCAGGGTTTCCGCCACGCAGTTCACTTTGTATATGGCCATCTCCAATATGGGCAGGGCGCTGGGTGCTTCAATGCTGGGCCCTTTAAAAGAAGCTTTCGCCTGGGAATATCTGTTTCTTATTGTAGGAGCTTTCGCATCAGTGTCGCTACTTTTTATTATGGTACTCAGGATGAAAGAACACCTGGACAGGCTGGATTGTTTGGAAGCAGATGAAGCGGAAAAGGATTACCAAAAGTTCTCCCTGGTCGTATGAACCCCCCGGGTTGATTGAACCACGGGAATATGAAATGAAGGGCCGGGGTTTAGCAGCCGAATCCCAAAGAATAAAACAACATTTTTTATTATTAAAAACATTTTTTTATGAGAAGAAGGGCATTTATTAAAAACTCATCTTTCGCGGCTTTTAGCATAAGTGCATTTGGGTTCACCCAATGGAACGGGAAGAACTTTACCGGTAATACCCCTACAACAACGGATATCCTTGGCCCCTTTTACAGGCCGGGGGCACCCTTCAGGAGTAATATTATTCCCGCAGGATCCAAAGGCAGCCCGCTAAATCTTTGCGGTACTGTTTTTAAAGAAGATGGTAAAACCGTTTTAAAAGATGCACTTGTTGAAATATGGCAATGCGACGAAAATAAATACTACGACAATGTTTCTGATGATTTCCGGTTCCGGGGGGCAGTAAAGACAGGCAAAAACGGGAAATATGTTTTCAAGACCATTGTGCCCGTACCCTACCAGGCAAGTCCTGGAAACGAAAATTCCTGGCGGCCTGCCCATATTCACATGAGGGTTTCCAGTGCCAGCCAGCAGGACCTGATCACACAGATTTATTTAAAAAACGGTGAGTACATTGACAAGGACAGAAGTTCCTCCTCTCCCGATGCAATAAACAGGCTCCTGGATATAACCAAAAATGCTGCGAATGAAAACCTGGTCACATTCGATATTGTAATGAGCAGGGAATTCCCTTTGGATAAGGAAGTATATAAAAAGATCACAGGCTTGTACCAGGTAGATGACGATATCATCGAATTCGTTCAAAGCGACGATCTTTTATTCCTGAAAAGGAATGGTCAAATTGTCTCAGGCATTAAATATACCGGCAACAATACTTTTGAGGGGCCGGGAGGTTCCTCCACCGTCAGCTTCCAGCTTTTGCCAGGTGGAGGAGTGAAGGCCACCATCGTATCCGGAAAAAATACCCGAACCGGCGAGAAGTTCTTGAAATATTAAATGACAGGCAATCTTTTATCACACTTTATATAATAATACCCGCATGCCGATTTTAGGAGATTCATTTGCCCCAATAAAAACGACCGACAGGATACGATGGTATGTTTATCCTGCTGGACCGCCTGGAGAAAAAAGGTGCGGGAATAAACGCTGCCAATATTTACTTCAGGCGGTTGACGAATACAACAAAAAGGGCAGCCTGGCGACAGCCATTAATGTACTACATGGAAGGGATCGTCGTCGGGCAGGAACGGGGTTGGAACCATTTTCCTGAAGACCGGGTCGCAGGAAAATATAT
>JAKFCK010000232.1:0-1620 GCA_036676685.1 Chitinophagaceae bacterium
GTCTCCTGGTTGCCATAAAAATTGTTGTTTAATGTTAACTGAATTGTTTGATTAAGAAGCTTCGGGGTACACATAAAAAAAGATGTGCCAAACTGCCATATGGTGGAAAAAAAAAGAGTGGTTATTATAAGTAATTAAACATAAAACAAAACGGTTGTAACCATTGCTGGTGCTGTGTAACCGGGAAATTTTTCTGGGCTGCGTAAAGGAAAAATGGGGGAAAAAATTACATAAAAAATTACCATCAAAAAACATTCCATGACTCCTTAACTTGAACCGTTGCAATGGTAAGGTAGATACATTTTAAAAGTCAAAAGTACTTTAATAAAAACCTGCCTTTCCGGGAACTAAATCTTCCGCGCGCCACCAGTGGTGGTTCCGTATATCTTTTGTTTTAGGCGGGCAATCATGATACCTTTACCCGATAACCATTTTATGTTGAATTTATTTTCTACCAGTAGCCGTATTATTATTACTTGCAGTAACCGTCTTTCGCCGTGGTTGCAGCTGGAAACAGAAGAGCTTGGATTCAAGCCGGTAAGAGTTTTTAAAACCGGCGTAGAACTTACCGGGACCCTGGTAGATTGCATCCGGTTAAATTTAAACCTCCGTTGTGCCAGCCAGGTGCTTTTTTCCTTAAAGGAATTTAAAGCAGACGATGCTAATGACCTATACAATACACTGGTAAAAATGGAATGGGAAAAAATTATTCCTGCAGACGAATATTTTTCCATCAGCAGTAATGTGAGTAACGAAACGATCAGCAATAACCTGTTTGCCAACGTAAAAGTGAAAGATGCTATTGCCGACCGCTTCAGGGAGCAAACCGGTGTGAGGCCAAACTCGGGATCGGAGCTCAATGCGGCGGTGATTCACCTGTACTGGAAGGATGATGTAGCAGAGATCTTTATTGACACTTCCGGTGAAACCCTGTCAAAACATGGTTACCGGAAAATACCCGGAAAGGCACCCATGCTGGAGTCGCTCGCTGCTGCAACATTACTTGCTGGTAAGTGGGACAGGCAATCGGTATTTGTAAACCCGATGTGCGGTTCCGGCACCCTCGCTATCGAAGCTGCAATGATGGCAACCGGGCGGCGGCCTGGTCTTTACCGGAACAATTACTCTTTCATGCACGTAATTGGATATGAGGCCGGCCTTTATGACCAGCAATATAAGGCACTGGAGCAGCAGGTAACAGATGCCCCCGCCGGCCTTCGGATCATCGCATCTGACCTTAGTGAAGACGCAATAAATATTGCCAGGATAAATGCCGGGATAGCCGGCGTGGAGGAGCTCATACAATTTGAACAATGCGATTTTGAAGAAACTACCGTACCCCAGGACCAAACCGGGGTGGTCTATTTCAATCCAGAGTACGGTGATCGCCTCGGTGAAGAAGAAGAATTACAGGCCACCTACAAGCGGGTTGGCGATTTTTTAAAGAAAAAATGCAAAGGTTATTACGGCTATATTTTTACTGGAAACCTCGAATTAGGCAAAAAGATCGGTCTTAAACCCAAACGCCGGATAGAATTTTATACAAGTAAAATCGATTGCCGCCTTTTCGAGTACGAATTATACGCGGGAAGCCGGGAAAACGTCGCGGCGGAAGCGGTC
>JAKFCK010000233.1:0-4471 GCA_036676685.1 Chitinophagaceae bacterium
GTTCATTATTAAATATTTTAAGCGTGGCCGTGGCACCCAATAAATTCCGGTTTACTTTTTCCCGGTTGGTGATCAGGTCGCGGGTCTGCAAAAAATTGGAAGGCGCCAAAGGATTGTTAGGATAGTTACCGTTGGCATCGGGGAAGAGGTTAGCCCACCAGGGAGTGGAAACATACGACACCCCCATCGTAGTACTTGTGTTATCATTATTAAAAAATCCCCTGTCGGCCCTGGACTCCACGTAATTAAAATTTAATGCCATATCCAGGAAACTAAAGACCTTTTGATCCAGGTTCAGGCGGAAGGCCATTTTTTGGTAACCTGTATTTTTTACGATCGCTTCATCATCTTTATACGTGAAGCCCGCAAAATAAGTTGTCCTGTCGCTGCCCCCGCTAATGCTCAGGCGGGTGTTATTCATTAACCCCTTGTTGCCGTAAAGTTCGTCTTCGTAATCATAAATTTTTCCCTGCCCCGCATTATACACGGCAAGACCGGCGGCGCCAAATGCAGACCGCACTTTAGCCGTATCCCAGTTTCGGCCGCCCAGCTTTTTTAACTGCCATTGCACACCCAATGAATGGGATAACTCGATCCTGGGTTTACCGGCCTTTCCTTTTTTGGTGGTAATGATCACCACCCCGCCGGCTGCCCTTGAGCCGTAAATAGCCGCTGCAGAGGCACCTTTTAAAATTTCCACGCGGTCAATGTCTTCGGGGTCCAGGTCAGCTATCCGGTTAGAAGGATTGTCCTGGAAATTGGTACTACCCTGGCCGGCTGCGCGGGAAACGGCGTTGAGGCCCGGGTTAATAGAAGAGTTGTCGTAATAAACCCCATCCACGATAAACAGCGGCTGGGAGTTACCACCAATAGAAGTGATCCCCCTCAGCTTCACAGAAATACCTCCACCGGGGGCGCCGGAGTTGGCAGAGATATTAGCACCGGTAAATTTTCCGTACAATGCCCCATCTACGGTTGCCTGGGTGGTGGTGCCGGTAAGTTCCCGGGCAGATACAGAAGAGACCGCGTTAGCCAGGTTGGCTCTTTTCAGGGAAGTGCCAAGGCCGGTGACCACGACTTCATCCAGGTTGCCGATATCGGCTACCAGCGAAAGCGAAACTTCATTGTTGTTTTCATCTACGGAAATCGTTTGGGTTTTATAGCCGATAAAAGATATTTCCAGCACGGCTTTTTTCCCCGGAACGGTGAGTGAAAATTTTCCCGAAGGATCCGTAGTGACCCCTGCAGTATTGCTGTTCCTCACCTTTACGGTGGCACCGGCCAGTGCGATATTACCGGCACCTGTAACCGTTCCGTTTACGGTGAACTGTGCCCATAACCATAGGGGTGTTGCTGTTACCATGAGCAACAGGAGAAAATGCTTTTGCAATTTTTTCATAACGTAAAGTTTTTATGTCAGGCAATAGAAGGAACCAACCCGGGCCTGTTTTGCAGACAACACGGGATTCGTTGTTGTGGCCATCGATTTAAACGGAGGTAAGGAGCAGTGTTGAAAGATTTGTAGTACAGCGTCTTAAAAGGGAACGGTAGTAATCAACCTTATAAAAATAGAAAATAAACATTGAGATTTCCAAATATATGACCGTCTTTTCCTGCCGGGTGCTGCCGGGGGCGGGGATTGTTTTTTATACATTTCAGCCGCGGTTTGCCTCAAAAAAAACCGCCTGCATTTGTGCAGGCGGTTATAAGACTGACCGGTCATTTGCCGGGTTGTAACTATTATTTTTTCAGGTTTTGACGGTAAGAGGAAAACCAGGTGATCTTGCCGTTTTTTATTAAATTAATGTCGGAATAGTATGCAGAATCTACTTTGCCTGATTTGTAGGTATCTATTTCTTTATACCACACGTTGATAAAATCCGAACTGTCTTTAGGTGCGTGATTTTTCATCCAGACGTCCATGGTGATCACCACCGAACTTAAACTGTCGCGGTGTGCGCTCCATGTTTTCATCAGCGAGTCGGTGCGCCCGTTAAACACGAAGCCGTCCGCCCCGTTCATTGCCATACTATCGCCCATGGTAGCCCTTAGAGCAGCCATGTCGCCATTCTCCCAATATTTATAGCTATTCAATACCAGCAGGAGATCTTCATCTGACACATCTTTGGTGAACTCCGTGGTGTAGCTGGCTGTATAGGGAAGAGCCACCTTGCTTGTATCACCGGAACTCACGGTAGCGGTTGTAGATTCCTTTTTGGAATCACAGGCGGTAAACAGGATTGTAAGGCTAAAAAATGACACAAAAATTTGTTTCATGCTGGTTAAGTTTTGGTTTAAAAGTTTTGAAAAAAGTGCTGATGTCTGCAAAATGGTAATCTGCACGGGCGGTAAAGTAGAAAGAATAAATTAAAAAAGCAACTACAGGGATTAGCCGGTAAGGGGAAATACTGATAAAGGTCATTTGTTGGGCAATTTATCCTGCTTACCTTCTGCCCTGTAAAATTTTCAAACATGAAACATTATCATATCGTCTCCAGGGTGGCCATCTACATGCTCGCCATCGTACTGATCCTTTTTGGCATTTTTCATTTTTCATATCCCCGCGACCTGATCGCTTATGTACCCTCTTCGCTATATGGAGGCATCATATGGGCATATATCGTGGGTGCCGCTTATATACTGGCGGGTATCTCATTTCTTACCAACCAGTATGTAAAATTTACCGGCTATCTCTTTGCTGCCATGCTCATCTTTTTTATCCTGGCTATTCATGTGCCCAATTATTTAAATGCCGGAGATAAGGAAGTGAAGCAACTGGCCCTCATCAGTATCCTTAAAGATTTTGCCATTGCCGGTTTTTCTCTTCATCTTGCAGCAGGGGCTTTTCACCAGCATTTTCATTTGGAAGACAGTGATTAATTATATTTGCAGTTCGGGCAGGGAACCGGGAATAGTTTTTCTTGTTGCCGGCAGGTAAATCATCCTGCAGGTTTCACCTATACCCCTTTCCCGGAGAGCCTGTAGCAGGTTTATCCCGGGCTGTTAGCTCAGTTGGTTTAGAGCATCACGTCGACAACGTGAGGGTCGCTGGTTCGAACCCGGCACAGCCCACCTTTAATTTCTTTAGGGAATAAGATATAAGGAATGAAAAATAAGGAATGAGGAATAAGGAATGAGAAAGTTGAACGTTATTTTATTTCAGCTTTCAAAGCAGGCAGGTATAGCGATTCTTTTGGTTTTTAGCTTAAAACACAACATAGAGAAGTGATCGAAAACGGTACAACTGCTTGTTCGCGGCTTGCAGGTACAGGCGCACATACACACGCAAAAGCCATCGGTTTTAGTACCGTGTAAGCAAGGCCGGAATTTGATAATGGGAAGTAGAGGAGATGACGGCCCGCGGGTGGCCGGAAATACAAATTAATTACGCAGATCAAGCGGTTTACCCACGGTATACGTGTCCGGCACACCGGCTTCCAGCAAACCCTCTCCCAGGTCTTTTTCTGTATAGATAAATTTCACCGTTTTTTTAGTGGCTGTTTTTTTCCTGGTCATACCCAGTTGGTTGGCGCGGGAATTATTCATGATAGAAAACCCGGGAACACTCTGCTTTTTCATTTTTATAGATTTTGCATAACCGGCTTGAAAACCGTGCCAGACTAAAAATTTTTGGGGCCGGTTTATACACACTGCCTTTATTTTAAGCTTTCAGCCCTTATCATTTTTTCACATATTTATGTGGTGTTGGCTTATGTGTTTGCAACGTTTCTTTGCAGTCATAAAATTCACATACTCATCATGAAGTTGATTTTCCGATACCCCTTTTTTTTGGTGCTGCTTGCCCTGGCAGGATGCGATAAAAAGGAGGACTATATTTACCCCACAAAAAACTTCCAGGTATTCAACAATTACTTCCTTACCCATTTTGCCGGGTACAGGTTGTATACATCAACTGGGGAAATAAATGACCCATCAGTGGTACGGGATTACGCAACAAGGTTTTCCCGGTTCTTCTATCATCCTGCCGCGGCGTTTTCTTTTCCCCAATACAAAAGTTTTTCCCTTGTAAACGAAGACAGCCTGGTGGCCACAGGTATTGTTCCCGCCGGGGAATTAAGAAGAACCAGCACGGGCACCTATGATATTTTTACAAGTAACCGGTTAGTACCGGTAAACGATACCAATGCGTTGTTCCTGCATATCGGCCAGTACCGGCTGCATGAAGTTGTTACCTTCCCGGGGTCCGGCCACCGGTACGTGGAACTGCAGAGCCCTGCTTATATTTTGAAAAAAGTCCAGGATACCCTCTTCCTCCCCATGATCCGCTACATTGTTACGTCGCAGCGGGATAATACTTTCTCTTTTTCCTCCGACCTTCTCAACAACGTTTTTGATCCGGCAGGTGCTGCCAGGCTCAAACCATATGATACCTTGCTGCTCCAGTCTTTTGATCTCGGCCTTGGCCGCACGAGGTGAGACGTAGGGTGAGTCACCCCTTTTAGGGTGGCTT
>JAKFCK010000234.1:0-1746 GCA_036676685.1 Chitinophagaceae bacterium
GCCGGCCTTTGGGAGTTCCTCATAACAAAATTACCGGATGTTATTTTTTTAGACATCCAGATGGATGGGGTCAATGGGGGAGAAATCTGCAGGGAGCTGAAAAATAACCCAGTTACGGCCAAAATACCCGTAGTCCTTTTATCTGGTTTCCCAAACATACAGGAGGTGGCGAAAAGTTGCTGTTCAGATGGTTTTATTCGCAAGCCTTTTACCAGTGACAAAGTAGTGTCGGAAATCAACAGGGTCCTCGGCAACCTTGATGCAGTAGCAACGCACGAATCCAACTAGCTCCAGTTGTTAGGCGCCGCACATCTTTTCCAATACTCCATAATCGAAGTTATCGTGGCCTCGATCTCAACAAGTGAGCTTTGTTTCACAAAAAATCCCTGGACAGAAAGGCTGTATGCATCAATTACCGCCTTCTGGGTAGCTGCAGTGGAAAAGAAAAGATAGGGGATACACTTTAACTGCAGTGCGGCATCGGTCTTTAATTTTGCTCTCAGGGCAAAACCGTCCAGCTTAGGCATATTGATGTCAGAAAGAATTAAAAAGGGCAATACATCTGTTTGATGGAGATAATCCAGTGCTTCCTGGCCGTCGCTAAAAAAAATTACTTTGTTAGGGTAGTTTAGTTTCTCAAAGACTTCTTTCAGGATCGCCTGGTCGTCTTCATCATCTTCAATTACGACGACCGGTCCGTTCTTGTTCATAGTAAGTGGTTTGGTAAGGGATAAAAGCAGGTGAATATAAGTATAATGACTAATAATTTCTACAACCCGGTCGAATGATCGTCATAAAAAAGCCACAGTAAAACTGTGGCCGGGCACATGTTGGTTGTTCATAATTTAACTCGTAACTACCAAAATAACTATTGTTTGCGAAAATTCCAACTGGTTAATTCACTGACATCATTCACCATCCACCATTCACTCATTCACCCATTACTCATTCACCCATTCACCCATTCACTCATTCACCCATTCACCGCGGTATTGGCACTATACTAAGGGAGCCGGAAATTGCATGCCTCTCAAAGGATGGGTAAAACCTTTTTGAAGCGCCATTACTTTTATTTTTTTTCCGATATCAAGGAGAAGGTTTTGCAACATCCGCAGCTGCGCTGTGCTGCCGACAGCGCCTGCTGTCGCGTTGCCAAGGTGCGCGCTCAGCCCAAGACTTAATAAAAAATCAGCCTGCGTAGTGAAGCCACCAAAACAAAGCCCGGACAACTCACCAAAATATTTCAGCGCAGAAAAATTAACATGTGCCGTAATATCCTGCCTGCCCGGGTTTAAATAATATTGATCATTCCGGGCATGTTGAAAATAACACAATAAAGTTCCTGAACGTCTTTGCGGGCTGTATAATTCAGCCGATCCGCTGCCATAGTCCATGGTGAAAACAACGGCGGTACGGGTCATATCCGCGATGTCTCTTATCCAGTCCTTCATTTCCAGGTTTATTTCTGTGCGGTACCCGCGTGGCAACACAATACCTAAATGCCCGAAGTAGGCCTTCAATACCTGCGGGGCCGGTACCAGGATTTCGCTGAAGTGTCCGTTATAATCCACATACACTTCCATCAAATCTTCCTGCATCACTACCTGGTGCACTGCAAAATTATCCAACACTTCATTGGCAAGCACAACCCCGTCAAAACGCTCCATGTCTCTAATGCAGTCATACCAGGTTACTTTTTCATTGAGCAGTTGCTGCTGCCTGCTTTTCATTTGCCCGCTTTTTTCA
>JAKFCK010000235.1:0-8115 GCA_036676685.1 Chitinophagaceae bacterium
GCGTATTCCTTATTCATAGTGGGTGCAACTTCTCTCGTGGGAGGGGTGCAAAGCTCCTTTCAAAAAAGTGTGGATTTTAAAACCGTGCTTATTTTCGGACTCCCGTCAATAGCAGCTGTGTATGCCACGCGTATGTGGCTTGTCCCCTTAATTCCTACGGAATTGTTCTCTATAGGTTCACTGGTGGTGACCAAATCCATTGCATTAATGTTATTGTTTGCATTGGTGATGATCTTTGCCTCCATAAGTATGATCCTTCCTGCCCGGCAAAAAGAAGGAAATGAGAACGCCGTCCTTTCATACAACTATCCCATGATATTGCTTGAAGGAACAATAGTGGGCATACTAACCGGCCTTGTAGGTGCCGGTGGAGGTTTCCTGATAATTCCGGCATTGGTCTTACTTGCCAAAATGCCCATGAAGCTGGCCGTAGGCACATCGCTTTTCATCATTGCTGCCAAATCATTAATTGGGTTTATCGGCGACTTACAAGGCGAACAGGTTATAGAATGGAAACTATTGGGAAGTTTTACTGCCTTTGCCGTGGCCGGCATATTTATCGGGATATTATTTTCCCGTAAAATTCCTGGTGACAAACTGAAACGGGGTTTCGGATGGTTTGTATTGGTGATGGGCATTTATATCATTGTAAAAGAGCTGTTTTTTGGAGGGGGCGGCGGGCATTAACCTACACCCGCGAAAGGGTAACAGCTTTCTAATTGAAATGCAACTTATGTTACCAAAAACCGTAGAAATAAATTCGAATTTTACTTTATAAAAATAAAAAATCAAACTATGTTTTTTCAACACATTTACGACAAAAGCCTTGCACAGGCTAGTTATTTTATAGGCTGCCAAAAGGCTGGCGTAGCAGCGGTGATAGATGCTAAAAGAGATGTAGACACCTACCTGGAGATTGCCAAAGCCAATAATATGACTATCACGCATATTTTTGAAACCCATATTCATGCTGATTTCCTGGCCGGATCCAGGGAGTTGGCGCAACTGACCGGCGCAGGTTTATACTTGTCAGATGAAGGCGGTAAAGGCTGGGAATATGAGTTCCCGCATCATGGCCTTAAAGATGGCGATAAAATCGCATTGGGTAACCTTACGTTCGAGGTCATGCACACCCCGGGCCACACACCGGAAAGTATCAGTTTCTTATTAACGGATAATCCTGCAAGCGATAAACCCGTGATGTTGTTTACCGGTGACTTTGTATTTGTAGGTGATATCGGAAGGCCGGACCTGCTGGAAAAAGCAGCGGGCATTACCGGCACTGCAGATGCAGGTGCACATGAAATGTATAAGTCTATCAATAAATTTAATGCATTGGCGGATTATATCCAGGTATGGCCCGGCCATGGTGCTGGTTCTGCCTGTGGCAAATCCCTGGGCTCTGTTCCAAGTACCACTGTAGGATATGAAAAAGCGAGGAACTGGGCATTTCAATATGCAGGTGATGAAAAAGGATTTGTGCAGTACCTGCTGGAAGATCAGCCGGAACCACCCAAATATTTCGCGATGATGAAACACCTGAATAAGGTAGATCGTCCCCTGCTCACAGAAGTGCCAAAACTTAAGCAGTTAACCGCGGAAGAACTTAAAGCAGCGATGGCCAAAGGAATAAAACTGCTGGACACCAGGAACAAAACGGAATTTGCTGAAGGCTTTATTCCCGGAAGTTATAATATCCAGGGCAATAATTCTTTTGCCACCTGGGCGGGATGGTTTTTAAAATACGATGAACCTTTTATGTTGCTGGCAGATGAAGACCAACTGGATGACATCACCCGGAAACTAATGCGGATCGGCCTGGATAATATTTATGGTTATATTCCTTCCACATCGGTTTGGACAGCGGAAGGCGGAAAGCTGGAGAAAGCGAATATTATCTCCCTTTCAGAAGCAAAAGAGTTGATCACCAATAACGGGGTGCAGGTAGTTGACCTGAGAGGAGCTACTGAATACCAAACCGGCCACATTCCTAAGGCGGAGAATATCTTTGTGGGTACGCTCCCCGATAATTTAGATAAAGTGAGTAAAGACAAAAAAGTGATCATTTATTGCCAGAGCGGTGACAGGGCTACCATAGGCTACTCGATTTTAGCAAAAAACGGTTTTACGAATGTTGCAAACTTCTCAGGTAGTATCAATGAATGGGTGAATAACGGGGAGCCCGTTGTATCGTAATTGGTCGAAGGACTATAGTCTATAGTCCATAGTCCTTCGCAGGGGTTCGGGTTTTTAAGCGTTTCGTGTTTTAAGTTATTATCAAATAAACAAATTATCATATCATCAAACTAAGTTGGTAATGTCCATGGTCCATGCTATATGGTCCATGGACCTTTTATATTAACTAACCTATTTATACAGGCATCCCCAATGCAGGGACTTCATAAAAATAAATACCAATTTGGCTTACTCGTCCTGGTGAACGCGTTTGTGGGGGCTATGGTCGGGTTGGAAAGATCGATCCTTCCTGATTTTGGCAAAACGGTATTCGGCATCAACGGGCATACGGTATTGTTATCATTTATCGTTGCCTTTGGTATAAGCAAAGCCGTAAGCAATTATTCTGTAGCTTTTCTTTCTACAAAATTAAACAGGAAGAAAATACTGATCCTGGGCTGGCTTTTCGGACTACCTGTTCCATTTATTTTGATGTATGCAACCAACTGGAACTGGATTATCCTCGCCAACATTTTACTGGGCATTAACCAGGGATTAGCCTGGAGTACTACGGTAATCATGAAAATAGATTTAGTAGGCGAAAAGAGACGGGGCCTTGCGATGGGTATTAATGAATTTGCAGGTTACTTATCGGTGGGGCTGGCTGCTTATCTTGCAAGTACCATAGCTGCTAACTACGGGTATGCGTTTTTCCCCTTTATCCCGGGTGTGATCTTTGCGCTGTCCGGGCTGGTCATTTCTGTTTTTTTTATAAAAGATACCATGGTGTTTGTGCATAGTGAGACCCGTTCAAGCGACATTCCCCTGCTACAAAATATCTGGAAACAAACTTCCTGGAAACACCGTAACATTGGCCCGGTAACATTGAACGGGTTAGTGAATAATCTAAATGATGGGGTGATGTGGGGCTTATTGCCACTCTTACTTATTCAACGGGATTACTCTATTGCACAGATTGGTATTGTGGCCGGAATATACCCGGTGGTGTGGGGACTTTCCCAGTTATTTACGGGCCACTGGGGCGACTATTTTTGCAAAAAACAATTAATAACCATGGGGATGGTCCTGCAGGCATTTGCGATTCTTTTTTTGGTGTTTTCCCCATCTTTTTACTTCACCACATTCTCGTCCGTGTTGCTGGGTTTCGGTACAGCATTGGTATACCCGAATTTCCTGAGCGTAGTGGCAGAAAATTCACATCCCCAACAACGTGCCTCCACTTTAAGTATATTTCGTTTCTGGAGAGACAGCGGGTACGTCATTGGAGCTTTGTTAAGTGGTTTGCTTGCGGATTACTTCGGAATATCCACATCACTTATCGTTGTGGCCGGAATTACAGCTTTTGCTGGTATTTTTGCCAATTACAGGATGTGTTGCACTAAAAAGGTTTTTTGGCATAGTAGACCCTGTAACCCTGCATAATCCACAATTTGAACAATAAATAAAATCTGTAAATATGAAATTTAGAAGTCTTATTATATTCATTAGTATGACCACTGCGGTGATTTCCTGCAATAGCCAGGCACAGCAAATCAATATTAGTGTTCCTGAATTTGAAAAAGCCATAACTCAAAATGTAGTGCAGGTCCTGGATGTTCGCACCGCCGGAGAATACCAATCCGGCCATCTAAAGGATGCATTCCTGGCAGACTGGAATAACGAAGCTGAATTTATGGAAAGGATCAAGTCCCTTGATAAAAACAAACCTGTGTATACCTATTGCCTTAGTGGTGCCAGGAGCGGGGCCGCGGCAGAATGGATGAATAAAAACGGCTTTACGGCATACAATTTAAAAGGCGGTATCGTTGCATGGAAGAAGGCCGGCAAGCCGGTGGAACAGGTTACCGTGGCAAAACAAATGACCATGCAGGACTATATGGCGCTGATCCCTGTTGACAAAACCGTGTTGGTAGATTTCGGAGCTGTGTGGTGCCCGCCGTGCAAAAAGATGACACCTGTATTGGACTCTCTTGTAAAAACCAACGGATCTCAGTTTATCCTGGTTAAAATTGATGGCGGTGAGCAAACGGAGATTGCCAAACAATTGAACATAGAAGAATTTCCGACCTTTATTATTTACAAACAAGGCCGGGAAGTGTGGAGAAAAAAGGGGCTCATAGCACCAAACGAATTTGTAGAAAATTTTTAATCCGGCATTTTGTTTTTTATTTAACTGCGGCATGAATGTTTAGAAAATCAGTTCAACTAATTTTACCGCGTGAAGAAATTTAGCCAGGCAATGTTGGTTTTGGGTTTTTGTTTATTGATGATGGTTTTTCAATCTTTTACTATCGCGAATAAATGCGCCCGTGTAAAAGCTTTAACAGCTTACGTTCCTTCGGCTGAACGGGAGGCGAATGATCAAACGAAACACGGGGCGGCTACTACAGTGTCTTGCCCCGGCAGCCCGGTTATCTTTTATACGAATTCCACGGTCAACCCCCCGTTCAATATAATACCCGATCAGCTTTTTTTCTTCTACAACGAAACGGGCCACCAGGATGATTATTCCGCCCATGTGTACTCCCCTCCACGGCTTACTTAAATTCCTTTGAATTTTATTTTACAACACTAAATAACAGCACAATGACAAAAAATCTGTATTTGTCATTCAGGGTGCTTACCAGTTTAATTTTTATTACCGCGGGGATCGGGCATGTATTTAACCCGGGTAAAGTGCTGAAAAGAGTAGAGGCTTCTACCATTTATGAATGGTTGCCAATGCCCTCATTATTCCTGCTGGCTGTAATGATCAGTGGAGTAATAATGCTGGCAGGGGGCATCAGCCTGATTACCAATTTCAGGGTAAAGTGGGCGGCGACTGCGTTGCTGCTTATGCTTATACCGATTACCCTATCTGTTCAACTGGAAAACCTGGATGACCTTGGTCCTTTTTTTAAAAACGTTGCCATTAGCGGCAGCCTGATCGTATTAATCAAAATAAATAAACATGAAATATCTTAAAATTTTAATGATCATCCTCTCCATAGGTTTTACATTTTCTACCTATGGTCAACAGGGAACTGCAAAAGAAGACAATATCGTTTTCCTGCTCAGGCAATCCGAACATTTTGCACAGGCCGTTAAAACTGTCGCCAGCCTGAAAGGAAAAACGGCATCCAGTATTAATCCCTCAAAAGTGGTCATTATCCTTTGTGGGGAAATGGTAAAGCAGATCCCCTCAGCGGAAATGATCAGGCAGCTGGAGATCGCCTGCACACATGGTATTACGGTGTATGCCTGTGGGCTGTCCCTCGACAAATTTGGCATTAACAAGAGTAGCCTTCCCTCATCTGTATTGTATGTAGAAAACGGGCTTATTAAAAGCCTGGAATTACAGAAAGAAGGTTATTTATCAATTGAACTTTAAAATTTTTAACTATGAATATCAGGCATAAATTTATAACAGTAGTTTTGGTAATATTGGGAACTGTAGCAGGTATTGTTTCCTGCACGGAGCCGGCTACTTCGCCGGAAACCGTCCAGGTTGCAGCAATTCCTGACAGAGATGTACTTCCACCATTCCCGCTTTCTGACAAAACCGGGAATACGGTGGACCTCGCGGATTTTAAGGGAAAAAAGGTATTTGTGAATCTTTGGGCTTCCTTGTGCGGCCCATGCCGAGACGAAATGCCATCCATACAAAAGCTTTATGAAAAGACGAAAGGTAAAAACGTGCAGTTTGTGATGCTGGCAATGGATGATGATTTTAGTAAATCCGTGGCATATTTTAATTCCTCGAACCTGACATTGCCGGCTTTTTATCCTGCGGCAGGTTTGCCTGCACTTTTTGACGTTTCTGCCATACCTGCTACTTTTATCTTTAATGAAAATGGAGAATTGGTAAAAAGCATCCGCGGCGGCGATAATTATGACACGCCGGAATATGTGCAGCTGTTATCGAAATAATAAGCGATCAAAAAAAGAACCGGTTGCCGGCGAACCCGGTAACCGGTTCTTTAATAAAACTTAAGGAAGAATTCATTTATTATATTTGATACACAGTTTTAGTTTTGCATTACAACTGTCCTAAAAACATGGATAAACAAACATCGAAGGTTTTTAACAAAGACCTTATCCTGCGGGAGAAATTAGCGATTGAAAGAACCTCGATGTCTAATGACACTACCTTTTTAGCATTTATACGTACCGCTTTGTACTTTTCCATAGCAGGGATGTCTGTGAACCGGCTCCTGCAAGTTGAGTATGGACTACTGATTGAGATCGTTTTCTGGGTCATTGCGGCATTTATCCTCACCGTAGGGATCATCAAATACTGCAGGCAGAAAAAAAGCCTGCGGGACAGCGTAAAACACATCGGGGATTATAAACTGAATTGGGAGCAGGAAAAATAGACCTCTCTCAAAATACGTGGTATCAGCCCTTACCAGGCTGATTTTCTGTGCACCACCAACTTGCTGGCTTCCCGGAAATTGAAAGCTTTGTTTAATCACCAGGAAGCTTTACTCAAGGTACAGCAGCAGGGTATGCGAATGTTCCCATAACAACCTCCATAGCCACGCCCGGCTTTTTCCCTGTATTACATAATTTACGATTACATAAACATTAATTAAAATCACATGCCGCAATGACATAAATCATGAAGTGAGTTTGGGGTATATTATAATTTCATACCCATAAATGAAAACACATACAATTAAAACTCCTTAAAAATGAAAAAAGAATATTGGATAAACATTAAACATGTAGATAACAGGCTGGTGATATTTTTGAATGGTGAAACAGTCTTTGACAGCGGGATAGTTCATTCCAACAATCAAATTGATTCCTATGTAAATATTACTGACCAGCTTATTCAACATATAAATCATACTACCGAATTAATATTTGAAGGTTTTAATGATAACTATGATAATACCGCGGGGGGCTTGAATCCCTGGCACTTTAACTACCGGGTATTTACCAGGCTCGTTGATGAAACGGGAAAAGTGGTGACAGAACTGAATATGATCACACCGTACAATGAAAAACACATTTCCAATCCGAACATCAGGGCCATTAATAATTGTTACCAGATACAAAGAAAGGATGGTGAATTTAAAGTGGTTTCCAACTCACTGACTCAAAACTTTTACAACTGATAATAGTGGGCAATTAAAAAATGCCCATTTTTTTTTACCCCAATACTTGACATATGGTACACGCGAAAAAAGCTACTAAAACTAAATATGTATATTACTTTGGTGGCGGCCAGGCTGATGGCAATGAATCAATGAAAAACTTACTCGGGGGCAAAGGAGCAAACCTTGCCGAAATGGCCGGTCACCCTGGCCTTAAGCTGCCGGTTCCACCCGGATATACGATTACCACCGAAGTGTGCAGCTTATATTACCAAAACAAAAAAAAGTTTCCCGATGAAATAATGCAGCAGGCAAATAAGGCCCTGGTGGCTGTAGAAAAGGAAATGGGGAAAAAATTCGGAGATGAGAATAATCCACTGTTGGTATCGGTGCGTTCGGGTGCCAGGAAGTCTATGCCCGGCATGATGGAGACGGTGTTGGATATTGGCCTGAACGATAAAACCATAAAAGGTGTAATTAAACAATCAGGCGATGCCCGTTTTGCATATGATGCTTACCGCCGGCTAATCATGATGTATGCTGATGTAGTGATGGAAAAAGCGGGTGGCCTGGAACCAAAAGGTGGGAAGGGCATCAGGAAAGTTTTAGATGAAAAGCTGGAGAAAATAAAAGTAAAACAAGGGTATAAATATGATACAGACATCACAGTAGATGAATTGAAAGCACTGGTTAAAGATTTTAAAAAAACGATCATAAGAGTGTTGGGCAAACCATTTCCCGAAGACCCGGCAGAGCAGTTATGGGGTAGCATTGGCGCAGTGTTCGGTAGTTGGATGGGTAAACGTGCTATTGAATATCGCCGCATTGAAAAAATTCC
>JAKFCK010000236.1:0-5741 GCA_036676685.1 Chitinophagaceae bacterium
CGGCTAAATACCAGTTTACCTTTATCAAATAAATTGAAAGGTGGAATATCGAGGGTCAGTGAAAGGTTGGCTTCAAAAAAAGAATAGATGTTTCCAATATCTGTCCAGTACCCCTCATACTGGTAACTCTGCACTTTGTATTTGCTGATGGCATCCGGGATGATCTCTTTGCCAAAGTCTGTGGCGTCCTTTTTTTCTACCTCCAAAAGATCAAATAAGAGTTTGCGGTTGAATATGTAGATGCCCATAGATGCCAGGTATTTCCTACCCTGCGCCTGCATCTCTTCACCTGTATCGCTCAGCCAATCGCCTAATAATTCTTTAGCGGGCTTTTCCACGAAAGAAGTGATGGTGTTTTCTGCATTGGATTTCAGGATGCCAAATTCCGGCGCTTCCCTGTCGCCCACGGGTATCGTAGCAATTGTGATGTCTGCTTTGCTCTCCGTATGTTTATCGATCATTTCTGCAAAATCCATCTGGTATAACTGGTCACCGCTTAATATCAGGACATATTCAAAATCGTTCCTCCGAAAGTGCTTAAGGGACTGCCTTACAGCATCAGCAGTACCCTGGAACCAGCCGGGGCTGTCCGGTGTTTGTTCCGCAGCAAGAATATCTACAAAGCCTGTGCTAAAACCACTGAACTGGTAGGTATTCTTAATATGCTTATTCAGTGAGGCCGAGTTATACTGGGTGAGCACAAACATCCGGTTGATACTACTATTAATGCAATTGCTGATTGGAATATCCACGAGGCGATATTTGCCAGCTATAGGTACGGCTGGTTTACTCCGTGTTGCGGTCAAAGGATATAACCTGCTTCCCGCTCCTCCTCCCAGTATTACGGCAATTACTTGTTTCGGTTGCATAATTTTTACATATTAGATAGATAAATAAAGGTCTGTGTATTGGGCAGCACTGGATTCCCAACTGGTTTCGATGCTCATCATGCGCGATCTCACATCTTCCATTTTTTTTGTATCGTCGTATAAAGATAGCGCCCTCGTCATTGCCTGCACGATATCTTCTACGGTGGCATAATTAAAACAGATGCCGTAACCGCCTTTGTCGCCAAAATCTTTAACCGTGTCCTGCAGGCCGCCGGTTCTGCGTACAACCGGTACCGTTCCATAACGCATCGCATATAACTGGTTTAAACCACAGGGTTCCACGCGGCTTGGCATCAGGAGAAAATCTGCCCCGGCGTACATCTGGTGGCTGAGTTTTTCGTTATAGGTGATCTGGGTATTGTAGTAACCTATATGGGTTCCCTGTAAAAGCAGCAGTTGTTGCTCCACTATCGTTTCTCCGCTGCCAAGTATCAGGAAACTAAAATTGTTACCCAGCATTTCAAAAGCTACAGCAATAGAAACGGGCAAAAGGTCCGCTGCCTTCTCCCCCACTAACCGACCAATAAAAACAAATAAAGGCAATGTTGCATCAAAACCAAAATCATCACATAGTTTTTTCTTGTTTAGTTCTTTACCCGCGGTCACATCTTTGATGGAAAAATTATCCAGGATATACGTGTCCGTTAGCGGGTCCCATACCGAATAATCAATACCATTGATGATACCGGTGCATTTGGCTCCCTCCAGGTAAAACAGGTGTTCCAGGCCATTTGCAGCAAATCGCAACTCGTTCATATACCCCGGGCTCACCGTGGTGACCTTATCGGCACATTTTATACCGCAGGCAAGCGGGTTGATATTATGGTTCCATTCCAGTAACCCGGCTTTCCAGGTGTCCCAGGCGGGAAGGTAGGTGGCTTTGTCCCATCCCATCCAACCCTGGTACTGCGCATTATGTATGGTGAGTACGGTTTTGATGCCTGCCAGGCTGCCGAACTTGTAACAATGATGCATCATAAAAGGGATGAGCGCTGTGTGATGATCGTGCACATGCACAATGTCTGGCCGGTAAGCCCACAGGGACATCCACTCCAAAACCGCTATCTGGAAAGCCAAAAACCTTTCGGTATCATCGGGGTAACTGTAAATACTTTCCCGGTCCAGCAGGCCATATATATCCACGCAATACAACTCGAACCCCAGTTTGTTGGTTTTCTCCCTTATTACGGTAAATTCATGGTAAGTATTTCCCAGGTACAGGCTCCCTTTGTGTACCACAACCCATTCATTGCTCAACAGGAATTTCGTCCGGTGCATAGGCATCACCACTTTGGCTGTGTGGCCAAGGTCAACCTGGTATTTGGGCAGCGCTCCCACCACGTCTGCAAGGCCACCCGCCTTTGCCATAGGGTAACACTCCGCGCTCACATGTAAAATTTCCATTGAATAAATTCAGTTTGAACAATAGTTTAAATTAACGATGATTTCATTACAAACAAATTAAACTATGAAAATTTTTCCTATTCATTAAATTACTATACTTTCAGCCACACAAAAAATCAAAAAGTCATATGCTACAAACAACCGTAAATAAACATGCCACCAAGTGGGGGCAGTTCGGTACACTTATCTCCGTATTTTTCTTCTGGGGTTTTGTTGCGGCGAGCAATGATATATTAATACCGGTATTCAAAAAAGCATTCGATCTCACACAGGGGCAGAGCCAGCTGGTATCGGTTGCATTTTACGTGGCTTATACGGTTGGGTCGCTGATTTATTTTGCGGTATCCAAAGCAATAGGAAGTGACGTGTTGAATAAAATAGGCTATCGAAATGGTATTGCGCTTGGCCTGATTATTTCTGCCCTGGGTACATTATTATTTTACCCGGCAGCAAACAATGCATCTTTTACCCTGATGATATCTGGCCTGTTTATAGTGGGTCTTGGTTTTTCGTTGCAGCAGATCGCGGCCAACCCCCTGGCCATTGTGATGGGAGACCCGGCTACGGGTTCGCAAAGATTGACAATGGCCGGTGGTGTCAATAATTTTGGGACAACTATAGGTCCTCTAATCGTGAGCTTCGCTATTTTCGGAAGTGTTTCTGCAGGCTCTACAGAAGCAAGCATTGAAAGTGTAAAAACGCCTTACCTGATCCTGGGGCTGGCATTTTTATTGGTGGCGATCTTCTTTAAATTTTCTTCAGTCCCTAATAAAATAGACCTGGATGAGGTGGCTCATGAAGAAGCAGTGGAAGGGCAGGAAAAGTTATTGGATAAAAAATCCGCCTTCCAATACCCACAGCTGATCATGGGCATGATAGCGATTTTCGTTTATGTTGGTGTAGAGGTTTCTACCGCAAGTAATTTACCCGCTTACCTCGAAGAAAGATTAGCCATACCTACAGAAAAAGTAGCCCCTTACATTTCGTTGTATTGGGCAAGTTTAATGATCGGTCGCTGGGCCGGTGCTGTAGGTGCTTTTGATGTGAGTGCAGGCGCTAAAAAAATGCTTAGCTTTTTTATGCCTTACCTGGCATTTGCTGTTTTTTTACTGGTGAACGTTATTGCCAACCACGATATCACTCCCTTTTATATTTATGCAGTGGTGATAGCAGTAATGATCGTTTGTGATATAATGAGCAAGGGTAATCCTGTAAGAATGTTACTTATTTTTTCCGCGGCAGGCATTGCCGCCCTCTGCATAGGTATGGCTACTTCCGGGATCGTGAGCGCTTACGCTTTCACCAGCGTGGGTTTATTCTGCAGCACACTTTGGCCATGTATATTCACAATTGCAGTTGCCGGCCTTGGCAGGCATACCAACCAGGGAAGCAGCCTGCTGATCATGATGATTATGGGAGGAGGTATCGTAAGTTACCTGCAGGGAGTTATGGCAGATAAGATCGGTATACAATATAGTTATATCGTAGGCGTACTTTGTTTTCTCTACCTTGTTTTTTACGCTATCCGGGCTAAATCTGTTTTGAAAGCCCAGGGAATAGACTTTGATAAGCTCAGCAGCGGGGGCACACATTAATATATTATACACTAATAGACCATCATTAATGGAGAAGGAATATTCTATCGGGATAGATATCGGCGGTACCACCTGCAAGTTTGGTGTGGTAAGCAGGGACGGAAAAATACTTTGGCAGGACCGCATACCTACCAACACCCACGAAGTGGTAGAAGATTTTGTAGATGACCTTTACGAAAAACTACATCCTGTTATAGTCGAATCAGGTGGAACAGATGTTTTCACCGGGATTGGTGTGGGTGCGCCTAATGGAAATATCTATACCGGTACTATCGAGTATGCGCCTAACCTGAAATGGAAGGGCATTATCCCGATAGCCAAAATCATAGAAAAAAAATTCGGGCTTCCCACCAGGTTGACTAATGATGCCAACGCTGCAGCTATGGGCGAAATGATATATGGCTGTGCAAAAAACATGAAACACTTTATTACAATCACTTTGGGCACAGGTGTCGGGAGTGGCATTGTGATTGATGGAAAAATCGTGGTGGGTCATGATGGCTTTGCTGGGGAATTGGGCCATACTATTATCCGGCCGGGTGGGCGCATGCATAAAAGTACGGGTATGGCAGGTAGCCTGGAGGCCTATGCTTCGGCTACGGGTGTACGCGAAACTGCAATCGAATTGCTGACCGCACACCCGGAAAAGGAAAGCCTGTTGCGGGATTATTCCATCAATGAGCTCACAAGCGAAACGGTGTACATATGTGCGATGAAGGGCGATACGGTAGCCAACGAAATCTTTGAATTTACCGGGCAGATCCTCGGGGAGTCCCTCGCTAATTTTATAATGTTTTCTTCCCCGGAAGCAATCGTTTTATTTGGCGGCCTCACAAAAGCCGGCGAACTGCTGCTGAAGCCGACCCGGAGGCATATGGAAGCTAACCTGCTTCCGGTTTTTCAGAATAAAGTAAAACTGCTTTTCAGTGAATTGAAGGAAGCGGATGCTGCAATACTCGGCGCCAGCGCACTTATTACTGCCTAATAATTATTTACCTGCAGATTCTTGCAGAAGTTTTCCTGCAGATTTGCACAGGGGTTCTCCCGCAGATTCACGCAGAAGTTTTCCATGCATCTTCGGAGAAGTTCTGCCCGGAAATATCAGCGGTTATCCGCGTGCATTTATTTATACAAGTATTTATACAAGCGTGCATCCGCGGGATTTATTTTTCAGCAGACTTACGCAGAGGTTTTCCTGCAGATTGGCAGAGAAGTTTGCCTATGCATCTTCAAAGAAGTTTTGCCGGAAAGATCAGCAATTATCTGCGTGCCTTTAAATCTGCATGCATCCTCGGGAGTTATTTAAACTGGAGGTACATAGAAATGATATCAGCATTCATGTTGATGTTTTTTGCATAATGACCGTAACGGAGCTCTATCATGCTAAAGCGTTGTTGGCCTAATAGCCCCTTTGGCGGTGCAAAACGTAAACCAGCTCCATAAAAATTACTGTTGAATTTGGAAAGGTCATAATTACTTGTATAAAACTCCTCCTGCGGACTGTGCGCCTGGTAAGCTGCAAAATATTTTATAGCCGTTTGATTATAAAACCGGTAGAACGGGCTAAGCGAGAAAAATGGGGTAATCTTTATCGGCACTTCAATATTTGCAGTGTGGCTTTTCAGGCCCCAGTCATCGGTATAATAGCGGTAAAAAGTTTTGATGATCACCTTATCGCCTGCAAAATAATTGGCCCGGAAACCAAGGGGTATCTTTAGCCGTGTGGATGGCAAATTTTCCTGGTGCACAGAGGCATCGCCAAAATAAACCCGGTGAAACGGTAGGCTAAGGTATCCGTCCTGCTGCACAAGATCTGCAAGGAACATCAGCTGCAATCTTTTGTTGATGATCT
>JAKFCK010000237.1:0-6298 GCA_036676685.1 Chitinophagaceae bacterium
CGCCATCAATAAGTATATCCCCGGGCTGCAGCAAGGGGCTTACTTCATCTATCACTGCATCGGTGATCAGGCCAGCAGGCACCAGCATCATAACCCTGCGGGGATGTTCCAGGCTGTTTACAAAATCCTGCATAGAGCCAGCCACCTGCACAGGTTTATCTTTTCCTTCCTGGAGGAGCCGCTGCTGCTGATCCGGGTTTCGGTCATACCCGCAAACGCTGATGCCATGATCCGCCATATTTAATACCAGGTTTCTTCCCATCGTGCCTAAACCTATCATCCCAAACTGTGCTTGTTGCATAAGTGTCATTTAAAAAAATTAAAATTAAGACAAATGTGCCGAAGTGGTCAACTTGTGAAAATTGCAACCGATTGATTACGGGAATAATGTTGGAAGTGTTTAGGCAAATTTACGTTTCAATGAAAATGCCTGGTGCTGGTGTCCCGCAGGGCAGAAAATCCCCACCTGCGACACCAGGGCATGTGAAGCTTTCGATCAACCGCGCACTGCTACTCAAACAAAACATCCCGGTCCGTTAAAGGAAGGGGATGTTTTATTGTTTTTTGGAGGAGTATTAAAATATGAGGTCCTCTGTTTGCCTGGCGCTGCGGCCGCGCACCGGTTGGTTTGCCAGCAATGCTGCGGCATGTTTTTCAAACAATCCGACAGGGTCATAGGATGCAAATTCTTCACTTAGTTTTTTAACATTTTCCCGGTAAGTCTGATTGTCAAGTATTTCCTGCACGGCATTCCTCAATTGGGATGGGGTGGGTTTTTCCGTCTTTAAATTTATGCCCAGGTTAAAATACCCGATCCTTGCATTGATCTCATTTTTGCCTTCGTGTATGCCGGCTACCACCATTGGCAGTTGGTTTTGTATGGATAACAACACACCGCCATATCCACCGTTGGTAATGTATACATCAGCATAGGGCATTACCTGGTGAAAAGGAATAAAATCCTCGACCAGTATATTTTGTTGCGGGTAACGCTTCCGCAGGGCTTCTGTTCCCGAACCACCTGTGGTGACGACCACCAGGGCATCAGAATCTTTGAAAGCCTCTAGGGTCGGGATCAGCAATTTGTCTCCATCAGTCTCCACTGTTCCCTGCGTGAGCAGGATCACTTTGTCGTATTGCGCCAGTTTGGGATTATACCAATGGGGTTCATTTTTTGGAGCTGTGTACGGTAACAACGGCCCTATAAAATACACATGTTGACTCATATCGCTCCGCTTGTATTCAAATCCGGGGGTGCCGCTTTGCACTACGAGGGTAGATTTTTTTATCAGTATGTCAAATATGTTGGAACCATTCATGGAGATACCATAGCTGGCAAGCATATCGGCCATAACTTTTGTGGGGGCTGCAAATAATATTTTGTCAGCAATAAAACGCAGGGCATTTTGCCTCATCCTGCCAAAAAAAGTTGCAGAGGGTGCCATACCCAGGCCGGTAGGGGCCAGGTCTTTGGAAGTTTCCGGCAGCGGGAAGATGTTGACCCCAATAACGGGGATGTTCATTTTTTCTTTTACGAGGGGAATAGCGCCAAACGTAATATCCGCTACCATCAGTTCAAACTCAAAATGTTCATAAATTTCGAGGATGTCTTCAAAGTATTCCGGGCTCCTGAGGATGAAAGCATGCACCATATCGTATTTCAATTTTGCGACCTGGCTTTTATGATTTTTCCTGTCCGGGAATGCTGTATCGATGTCGGGGTATACTGCAAAATCCAGGGCTCTTTTTAAGCCATAAAAGGGAATACCCAGTTTTTCTATTTTTGGCTGGTATTTTTTCGACGTGTACCAGCGCACATCACAGCCGAGGTTTCCCAGGTGAACAGCCAGCCCGGTCAATGGGTTAAAATGTCCATCGGCGGGAAAATTTGCGAATAAGATCTTAGTACCTGGTTGGATAGACGTTTTCATTGCTAAAATTTATGTGATCAGTTTTATTTTTTATTGACCACACAAAAATGGTGAGCTCACCCGCGGCTAGCAATGAAGGGTTGAATGAAATGGAGATTATGTTTTATGAAATGTAGTGCGGGACTTATCTTCCTGAACGTTGGCCCAAAAAACCGATTTGCGGCGAGCTGCCAACTTTTATTTATAGATAAGCAGCTGGCACAACCCGGCTGCCCTTACATTTTGGGCGATGAAAAAATGAAACGGTATAATAATCAATTGGACAATTCCAGCAAAACTGACTGGTGCAAAAAATCTCAGTTCCCCCGGACTATCGTACTGTCTTTTTCCATCCACCACGCCCAGAAAACAAACAACCATACCAGGTTAGCAGACCAGGCAACAATATTGACCGATGGCGGCGGTGGGCCAAATACATTCATAAAATGAATTACAAGGAAGATTGTAACAAGACTCCAAAAGGCGATCTTTCTTTTTGGTTTTACTCTCGTATAATATAAAAACATACCGAGCAGGAACATGGAAGTTTCTAAAATAATTTCCGATAGAGGATGATTCCACAAACCTAAGCCTACTCTTGTCTCAGTGAATGGACTGAGCTGCAAATCCGGTTTGTGAGTTATATAGTCAAGTATCCAATGACTGATGACAAGCGACATAAGAATCAGTGAACCTTTTTTGTTTTTTGTGAAAAGAAAATAAATAATGCCCAGGGCAATTCCCCATACAAAGGCCAGGAGCAAACTATGAGAATAGGGATAGTATGTAAACTCTAATGGAGTCAGTACCGTACTTCCCTCCTGGATCCGGAAGGTCTCCACACCAGCCAGCACCAGGACTGGCCATATAAGGTCCAACAGTTGAACCGCAATAAAAAGTATTGCCAGGGAAGGGAGATAACCAGGTCGCCTGCTGGCGAAGCCTAAAGCAAAGTGGCCGATAAACATAAGCCTGTTTTTTTGAGATACAAGGTGTCATACTAAGTTATACTTTTTAAGTTGGGTTTTTACTGAAGATTTGGCCCGGGTAAACTGCTCCCAAAAATCACCAGCCCTGTTAGCTCAGGTTGTTCCAATAAAAAACAGTGCGAGGGTTTTTTAAGCTTCCCTTCTTTGGAAATTGTAATTACATTTGAATGGCCCATTTCCATTGGCTGTTCAGCTAATAAAATAAAAAATGAAAAAACTAGCCCTGGTTGCTGTAATAAGCATATCCTGGTTTTGCAACCATCAGAAAATTTATGCACAATCCTGCGGCAGCAGGCAGCTGGATCCGGGAGTAGCCGGCTTTTTAAAAATGATCGGCTACCAGGACTTCACGCTTGAACAGCTGAGGGCTATGCCTATTGAAGAGATCAAGTTTGCAGGTCCGCCGCCAATTCCTTATCCAAAAGAGGATGTGCAGAGAATTAAAATAACTGCAGACAGCATTCCTGTGTTGGTGTTTAATCCCGGCCAGGTAAACAATCGCCCTGTACTGATCAACTATCATGGTGGCGGTTTCATCTCACCACTGATCCCTGGCCTGGAGCATTCATTGTGGCTGGATGCGAAAACATATGGAGCAATCGTGTTCGCCGTTGATTACCGCGTGGCCCCGGAACACAGGTTTCCCGCTGCAGTAAACGACAGTTACAATGCTTTCAAGTGGATTGCCGAAAACGCCATGGCCTTCGGGGGAGATACCAGCAGGATAACTTTGATGGGTAATAGCGCCGGCGCTAATTTGGTGGCGGTGATCAGTCAAAAAGCAAAAAGGGATGGTATCAGCGGAAAAATAAAACTCCAGGTTATGAACGGGCTACCTGTTGACTGCCGGGCCAAAAACATGGAAACATCCCTTTCTTACCAACAGAATGCAACCGGGTATTTTCAAACCAAAGCTGCCTGCTATTTCGCGATTGAAACCTACGCACCCGGGCAGCAGGATAACCCGGAGGTTTCACCAATTCTCACGGAAGACCTGCGGGGGCTCCCTCCGGCAGTCATCATCAATGCGGAGTTTGATCCGTTGAGGGATGATGGGGTCTTGTATGCTGCTAAATTAAGAAAGGCAGGCGTGAAGGTTTGGGACAAATGTTTTGCCGGGCAAATCCATTGCCTCATCGGATTGCCCCCTGGCGCCCCGGCGTTGGTTGAGTATGCTGGTATTGTAAACGCTGCGATGAAAGAGAGTTTCCCTAAATAAGAAAAGGCTCCGATCTGGAATACAGGGGCAACAGACTAAGAGCCTGCTGTGGCAGATTGTCAGGCCTGGCAAGTGATGGGGAGGAGGAGTTTTTGCAGGTTCCAATATTGGGGGTATCGCGGAACGCATCCTAACTCATCACTCTTAATTCTTAATTATCAACTCCCCCCCCCATTCGAATTATAACCCTATTTTTGTCAATTCATCTGCCTGGCGATTGCCTAATATAGCTGTAGAACATGAACCAACTTCTCAAAAAGTTTCCCCTGCTGGCAAAGGTGATGTTGATCGGCATAGTGCCCTTTTGCTTCCTTGTTTTCTTTGCGTTCCAGCTCTACCAGGAAAAAAATCAAAAGTTGCAATTTTTCGAAAACTATAAAAGCTACCTGGCGGAATCAGCCAATCTCAGCAGGTTGATCGATGCCCTGCAGGAAGAAAGAAAATTTTCATTTGACTACGCCATCACGAAGAGCATGCACCCGGAATTGCTCCTGCAGCGACCCCGCACCGACTCCCTGGTGGCAGTATTGACTAGAAGCCCTCATCCTGCATTAGAAGGTTTCACCAGTTACACCAAACTGGAGCAGTTGTCTGCAACACGGGCCAGGATCGATAGCTTTAAGGCAAGTCCAAATGATGTAATGCATTTCTATAGTAATACTGTGTTTCGGCTCAATACTTTAAATACCCTTCCTCCAGCAAATACTGCCTATCTGCAACCTGTTTATCAAACGCACCTGGCTCAAAAGATCCTCCAGGAAATGATCACGTACCTCGGCATCATCCGCAGTAATATTTATAACGTGTTGTATACCCGTAAGTATATGGTAGAAACGCTGGTGGGCACAATGGGGACTTATGATGTCTACAACTCGTATGAAAAAGAACTCCGGGCAAAAGGCGCCGGGGATGTGCTGCGCCGTTATGATGATATGAAAAACAATACCGCCTTCAAGCCTACGATATCGTATATAGATACATTGTTCCGGCGGTTTAGTTTTGATAACAGCTATACTGCGTCCACCTGGTGGAAAGTGTCTGATGAGGGCGAGAATAGCCTTCGCACCATGCAGGCAGGAATGTGGGATGAACTGGATAGGGGTGTTAGCCGCTTATACAACCAGGAAAAAAAAGAACGTGATATATTTCTTGTTCTACTGGTACTGGCACTTGCCGCTGTTGTCTTTATTATTACCTGGATGCTGATGCTGATCACTGTAAGCCTTAAAGAACTTCGCATTGCAGCAGGTAAGATTGCAGATGGCCAAACGGGGGTGCCAATCACCGTACTGTCCAGGGATGCTATTGGCAGCCTTGCCCGCTCTATCTCCATCATTGATGAGAGAAACCAGGCTTTGGCAGTTGCAGCCACAGCAATAGGTCAGGGTGATTTTTCTGTACCCTTTCAGCCACGGAGCGATGCCGATAAACTCGGACTTGCTATTGCACAAATGAAAGCGGAATTGCAAAAGTACAATAACGAGATGAGTAGCCTTGTAGCCACACGGACTGAAGAGCTTGCCCGGTCTAATGCTGACCTTCTCCAGTTTGCGCACGTAGCATCCCATGATTTGAAAGAACCACTGAGAAAAATTTCTATTTTCAGCGGTATCCTGGAGGAAAATGAACGGGACCAGCTCTCCACCAAGGGGAAGTTATACCTGCAGAAGATCCGCCATGCTTCTGCACGCATGTCAATGATGATTGAGGGCGTGTTAGCCTATTCAATGGTAGAAACCGCCAGTCAATCTACGGAGGCCGTTGATCTCAACCGGGTTATGGAAGGAGTAGCGGGCGACCTGGAGCTGGCTATCATACAAAAGGAAGCGAGAGTAGACTATGGTTTCTTACCAACTGTGCAGGGTATACCAGTCTTGTTACAGCAACTATTTTATAACCTGGTGAGCAATGCCCTAAAATTCTCCAGGGTGGGGGTTCCTCCCGAGGTGCAGATTATTTCCGAACCTTACAGTCTAAACGGGAATCATTTTTCACTTCCTCCCGGTAACTACATAAGGATCAGTATTAGTGACAACGGGATTGGCTTTAACCCGGCTTATGCAGAACAAATGTTTGCAGTGTTCTTTCGGCTAAACTCAAAGGACCAGTACGAGGGAACCGGTCTTGGACTTGCATTGTGTCGAAAAATCGTATTAAGGCACAAAGGAATGATTTACGCA
>JAKFCK010000238.1:0-3556 GCA_036676685.1 Chitinophagaceae bacterium
TGAATGTGATGGAAGTGTTTGGGTTGTTTGTGTTGTGTGGATGGCCTGCAGGTAAAATGGATATAGACATTGTGCCTTTGTTTGAAACGGTAGACGATCTTCAACAGGCTGCTGACATTATGCAAACCCTGTATGAAAATGAAGCTTACATCAATCACCTGAAATACCGCGATCATAAGCAGACCATTATGCTTGGCTTTAGCGACGGTACTAAAGATGGCGGCTACCTGATGGCTAACTGGAGTATTTATAAAGCTAAAGAAACCCTGACGGCTATATCCAAGAACTATGGTATCGATGTCGTATTTTTTGATGGCCGGGGTGGACCTCCCGCACGTGGCGGAGGAAAAACGCACCAGTTCTATGCTTCCATGGGAAAAAACATTTCCAGCAAGGAGATCCAGCTGACTATCCAGGGACAAACCGTGAGCAGTAATTTCGGTACTATTGATGCGGCACAGTACAACATCGAACAACTGATGCATGCCGGTATTTCCAACGAACTATTCAGCAACACAACCATTACGCTGCAGCCCGAAGAGGAAGCATTGGTGCAACAACTGGCCGCGGATAGTTTTACTTCCTACAATACATTAAAAAATCATCCTTATTTTATCGATTATCTCGCACACGTGAGCCCGCTGCGGTTTTACAGCGAAACAAATATTGGCAGCAGGCCAGCCAGCCGCAAATCCGGAAAGCTCACGCTCAAGGACCTCCGGGCCATCCCGTTCGTTGGATCCTGGAGCCAGCTTAAGCAAAATGTTACTGGTTTTTACGGTGTGGGATCAGCGCTGCGGGCGGCAGATAAAGCAGGCAAATTCCCGGCACTAACGGCGCTTTACCAGCAGTCACTTTTTTTTAAGACCCTCATAGATAATTGCGAGATGGCGATGAAAAAATCTTTTTTCCCGCTGACGCAATACTTAAGTGCTCATCCGAAATACGGCGAGATCTGGCAGATGATCTTTGAAGAATTTGAATTAACTAAAAAGTATGTGTTCCTGCTGTCCGGTAAAACGGAATTGATGGCGGGTTACCCCGTGGAGCAGTTATCGATAGGTATGAGGGAACGTATTGTTCTACCACTTGTAACTATACAACAGTTTGCTATAGCGGCGCTAAGGGAAGCCGATGAACAACTTGTGAACGATCCGCTAAAGGAAACATTTGAAAAGCTGGTGATCCGTTCTTCATTTGGGATCATTAACGCGGGAAGGAATTCGGCATAACAACACCTTATAAAAAAATGTGGCCAGGATCTGGAATTGAATTTTTCTCATCCTGGCAGCACGAGATTTGCTTTTTCCTTTGCTGTGCCGATCGTTGCGATAGCACCACACTTGTATTTAATAAAATCAGTTTCTATACCAATCCATGTAAATTAAACTTATTACAAACATTAGCAGGGTTGGTATTATCAACCGAAGTTAGTGGTAGCATTATTCTCCGGCTTCACCTTCGTTACAGGTATGGGGTTAACGGTAAATAAAAAATGTTACACATACCAAAAAGCCCACAGAAATTAATCCATGGGCTCTTCAGTTTGTGCGAACCAGTGATTAAAACTTGTACACCGCAGCGAGTATAAAGCTTGCGGCAGTTTTTTGGTTTAGCGCTCCGCTTTCATCAAAGTATATGTCTTTACCTGCTGATTCTATCCTGATCTCAGGAATGAACGTGAAGCCATCTACTTTAAAGTTGGCAGATAATGTATTGGCGAAAATCGAGGTGTTAAACCCTTTCATGCCTTTGTCATCGTTGAATAATTCACTTCTCAAAGTGAGGCCCATCCAGCTCTTGGGATCATAGTTGAAATAACCCGCTACACCCCACCAGTTTTCGCCATCGAGGTTGGTTTTGCTGCCGCCATCCCATAGCTGGGTGCGGTTAAGTGTTGCATTAAGTCCCAGGCTGAATTTGCTGCTGACCGTAGCCGTACCCACAAAATCATATTGGTTCACGATAGAAGTATCTGTTCCCTTTCCACCTACGTAGTTAAAGTACAGTTTTACCGCATCGCTTGCTGTAAGCGCATACTGGGCGATAAAGAATTTTTTATTGATGAAATCTGTCGGTGGTACCCGGTAGTCGGTAGGGTTACTGATACCCACCATGAAAGCGTGGTTACCTTTTGTGACCTCGGCCTTTAAGCCCGTGTGGGAGAAAGGCCCGTTGGTGAACAGGTAACTCATACTGTAGTTTTTGTTCAGCTGCGGATCCAGCAACTCATAGCCCACATGGGTGGCCCATGTACCTGCTGTAAACTTCACGCTTGAAGAAGGAGCGTAGGTGATGTACAACTGTTTTACAGCCGTAAGAAGTCCTTCGTCCGTATAGTTAAATTCCTCTGCCCTTGGGCCGAAACCCAGGTCAGCAACCACACCAACCTTTTCACCGGCGTGTTCAAACTTTACAGAAGCCATACCCAGTGCAAACGAATTGTGTTTGCCCGTAAAACTGGTCCGGTTATTATCGGCCTGTTTTTTAAAGTCATAACGATAGTAAACGTCAGCCGATCCCGTGATACTCAGCGCCGGTTTTTTGGGTTCATCAACCACCTGTAAAGCGGTAGTGTCAGCAACTGCAGAAACATTATTGGTTTGTGAAAAAGTGATAAAGCACGCACATAGCAGTGCCGTTGTAGCAGATAATTTCCGTAACATTGTAATAGATTTTAAGTGAAGGGTACAGCTGCTCCGTTGCGTCAACAACAGGGCATACAGCTGTACCTTTTAATTTAGATTTTATTCAGATATAGATTCGGTAACTTCTTCTTCTTTCATCTGGCCATTCTTGGAAACCAGTAAAGTGCCCTGCATGTATTTTTCGTCATGCTGGCTGGCATCAAGACCCAATTCTTCTTCGGCTTCAGTAACCCGCAGCGGAAGTATGAAATTGATGAATTTAAAAATGCCATAGGACAGTGCAAAACTGTAGGCCACAACAATACCCATTGCTTTTACCTGTGTAAGGAAAAATTCAGCATTGCCATAGAACAATCCGTCGTTACCGGCACTGTTGATCACTTTAGTCGCCAGTAAACCAGTCATCAGCATACCCACCATACCGCCGATACCATGACAGGGGAATACATCCAGTGTATCGTCCAGCCTGGATTTTTGTTTGTAGTAAACGGCAATATTAGAAATGATGGCAGCCACCACTCCTATAAAAATACTTTGGGGGATCGCTACAAAACCTGCAGCAGGTGTAATGGCTACCAGGCCTACTACAGCACCTATACAAAAGCCTAATACAGAAGGTTTTTTGCCCCTCAGTACATCAAAGAACATCCAGCTTAAACCAGCGGCAGCCGCTGCTGTATTCGTGGTTGCAAAGGCAGAAACGGCCAGGGCATTGGCTCCGAGTGCAGAACCTGCATTAAAGCCAAACCAGCCAAACCATAGCAGCCCTGTTCCTATCAACACATAAGGAACATTGGCAGGCGGTATTTCTTTATTTTCCATATGCACCTTCCTGCGCTTGAGTACCAATGCACCTGCAAGAGCGGCGCACCCGGCAGAAATCTGTACCACGATACCGCCGGCAAACT
>JAKFCK010000239.1:0-10990 GCA_036676685.1 Chitinophagaceae bacterium
GCTCACCCAGTACGAACTTCCCGATTTTGGTATGGTTCCACTTGATCTCCATTATACCACTATGACCTCGTATAGTGACGATTATAAGAATATAGAGGTGATCTTCGAAAAAGACAACCTGGACCAAACCCTGGGTGAAGTGCTGGCCGCCAATGGCAAAACCCAGCTGCGCATTGCAGAGACCGAAAAATACCCGCATGTTACTTTTTTCTTTAGCGGTGGGAGGGAAAATGTTTTCCCCGGTGAAAACAGGATTATGATCCCCTCCCCAAAAGTGGCCACCTATGATCTTCAACCTACAATGAGTGCCCTCGAAATCACCGCTGCAGTAATCAGGGAAATTGAGCATACGACCCCTGATTTTATTTGTATCAATTATGCCAACGCAGATATGGTAGGCCATACCGGCGTATGGGAAGCGGTGATCAAAGCAGTGGAAACCGTGGACAGCTGCGTGAGTGAGTTGGTGGAAGCGGCTTTGAAAAAAGATTATTGCATTTTCCTCACAGCAGATCATGGTAATGCAGATTACGAAATAAACGAAGACGGCTCGCCGAATACGGCCCATACTTTAAACCCGGTGCCGCTGTTCATTATCGATAACGAGTGGCATGGCACCGTTTCTCCCGGCAAGCTGGGGGACATTGCGCCCACTATTTTAAAAATGATGAAACTGCCAATCCCACCGGTTATGACGGGTAATGTCCTAATTTAAACGCTTAATATGAAAAAAATCCTGAAAATTACTTTTTTTGTAGTGGTTGCTCTTCTCCTGCTATTGCAATTTTACCCCCGGAAAAAAAATAACATTAATGGCCCTGAAAGTCAGCACCTGAGTAGCCTGCACGTATTACCACCAGCTGTGGAGGGCATGCTCAGGTCATCGTGTTACGACTGCCACAGCAATAACACCATATACCCATGGTATTACAACATTCAACCGCTTGCGTGGTGGCTGGACGATCATGTGAAAGAAGGAAAAAGAGAGCTTAACTTTTCTGAATTTGCAGGGTATAATCTTGCCAAACAATACCATAAACTGGAAGAAGTGGAAGAATTGGTTACAGAAGGAGAAATGCCGCTTAAGTCCTACACCATAACACACGGCGATGCCCGGCTAAACGGTCAGCAAAAGCTGGTCATTACAAATTGGGCTAAAAAGGTACGCGAGGATATGAAAGCCAGGTACCCGGCAGATAGCCTGATCCGTAAGAAACAATAGCTATGGTCCGTACCCCGCTGAAAAATTGGCAAAAAAGAACCTGCTGACAACCAACATCCAACGCCGGTTGTTAAAATTTTGTTCCGGCATAGCCGTGCAGCAATGCTTCAAAGTTTTTTGTCTATATTTAAAGGGTAAAACTTATTATCTATGACCGAAGAGCAAATGCTTGCCGGAAGTGTAAAAAACAATCCTGCTGCGCAGGAGGAATTATATAATAGATTTAGCCCCCGTATGTTAGGTGTATGTTACCGGTTTGCCAAGAACCGGGAAGATGCAGAAGACATGTTGCAAGAAGGTTTCATCAAAATCTTTACCCAGCTACATCAATACCGCAATGAAGGTGCCCTGGAAGGATGGATCCGGCGTATTATTGTGCACACCTGCATAAATATCCTTAAAAAGAACAAAAAGTTTGCCGATAGTGTAAATATTATTTATGCTAAAAGCATCCATATCCGGGAAGAAATGATCCCGTCTATTATGCAGGCCAAACAGGTGGTGGAATGCATCCGCCTGTTGCCCGTAGGATATCGAACGGTACTGAATCTTTATGCTATCGAAGGTTTTTCGCATAAAGAGATTGGCCAGTTACTGGATATTGAAGAAAGTACCAGCCGCAGCCAGTACACAAGGGCCAAAGCAATGCTTGAAGAAATATTAGTAAAAAAGAAAATTATACAAAAGCCCCGTAAAGTCAGCTATGGGGATGCTGCCTCCTCCCGTTAGCCTTTTAAAAAAAAGGATTGCCGGAGTTACCAAAACTTAAAAAGAACATTGTGAAAGATGGAAAAAAATTTTTACACAGATGACTTCGAACAGCTGCTGAAGGATACCACGGAAGACTTTCGGATGTATCCTTCAAGAAAAGTATGGCATAGCATCTACAACGATCTGCACCCCGCCAAAAAGTGGCCCTCCTTTGCTGTTTGCCTGTTACTGATCACCGCGATTCTTTATGTAGGTATCAATAATAACAATACTATCAATGCTGATGCCGACAACCTGTTGTTGTCTACGCTGAGCCCTTCTGAAAAGGGTAAAAATGCAATGAAGGTTAAAGCACCAGCTTTTGCCCTAAACCAGGTATCGAGGGAAATATTTCAGCAGTCTCCAGCGTCCGCGGGAGCTAAACCAGATAATACGGAATTGTCGGCAAATGATCCAGGCAGCATGAGCCCGGGCACGGTCAATTATACCCAGTCGGTTGTCAACTTTGACCCCTACCTGCCGGTAATTACCCAAAAAACAGTCATACTTCCGCGGGCAGAGGCAAGAGAATTAAAAAGCGAAACTTTCATCAACATCACCCCGGTTGTTCCGTCAATTCCCGATATTATTCCCATAGATAAAAAAACTGTGCAGACAACGATGGAAGAGCGACTTCCGGCCGCTGACAAAACAGTTGCAGAAACTGACGGCGGTGCTATTAACCCGGAAACAGGATCTTTAACTTCGATTAAAACTGCTCCCAATACACCGGCCGTCGCTGCTGTAGGTTCAGGGGAAATAAAAAAGCTTTCTACTGAAGACAAAACCTGGATAGAAAATTTTGCCTTCCACAACAAACGTAACGGGAACAAATGGAAAACAAAATTCTCAACATTGGTTTACGCAACACCTTCAATCGGGTACAGAATCCTCAATAAGAACAATAACTTTGAACCGGTGAATGCTCTTCTTATCAGGAGCAGCGCCACTTCTGTAGACGCGGATGATGCCATATCCCAGCAGGCCGCTCTTAATTTTGAATCCGGCGCTACCGGTATTTTGGACATCTCGCGCAGATTAAGGATCAAAGCGGGTGTTCAGTTTAATTATACAAATTACATTTCATTCGCTGACAGGTTAAGTCATCCTACACAAACAAATGTTTTGTTGAATGACCTGGCTACAGGTCATACCATGCTGGTACCCTTTGTTACAAATTATGGTAACCAGGGCGGCGATAACAGGATAAGGCTGAATAATAAAACTGCACAATTTTATATCCCCCTAGGAGCGGATTATAAACTTGCCGGCAGCGACAGGTTCAAATGGTACATAGGGGCAACCATACAGCCTACATATGTGGCGGGAGGTACTACTTACCTGGTTTCTTCGGATTATAAACATTATGTAAATGCGCCCTCCATGCTTCGCGCCTGGAACCTGAATGCGGGGTTTGAATCTTTCATAAGTTATAAAGCACCGGGAGGTTCAGTGATCAATATCGGGCCACAGTTTCGTTACCAGTTATTATCGACATACAGTAACCGTTACACGTACTCAGAAAATCTTTATAATATTGGTATAAAAGTCGGTATTACCCGGAAATTCTGACCACTGTAAATATTTTTTAATAGCGCAACACTATTGTTGCGCTTTTTTTATGATCTCATTCCCTGACGATTTAAATTTTTCAGGTTAATTTTGATGATATGAGAAACCTTTTCCTTATATTGATCTGCTCCGGTATTTTAATTTCCTGCAACCAACCAAAAGAGGAAATAACCACAGCTACCGGGCAACCCTCCACAACTCAAAACGAGGACTTTTTCCCGGTTACTACTTTTATCCAGGGACAGATCATGGAAATACGCAGTAATGGCGTAAACCCGCTTAAAATAACCACAGCAGGTAATCGTATCGATTCCAGTTGGCTCAAGGTGGAAGAATTGGATATCGCATTCGCGGACTTCCTGCGTCCTACTATTGACAGCAGTAATATGGCCCGTTTTTTTAACGAGAGTAAGTTTTTAGACCAGACCTTAAATGCTTATACTTTTACCTACGAGCCCGCTGTTCAATTGCCAGACAGCCTGGAAGTGCAACGCTGGGACGTATATATCAATCCCAAACTAAACTCGGTGAAAAGAATTTATATTGAGAAAGTTGATGCAGCAAATAAAAAACTCCAGCTTACCTGGCAAAGTAAAGAGTGGTGCCGGATAGTGAGTTTCTCACCAACAGGAGCATTAGAAAAAGAAGTGCTCATAAAATGGAGGTTTGAATAATCATGACAGCAACAGAATTTTCAGCGATCGCCGGCACCATCCCAACGTTGCCAGGTATCTATAAATATTACAACAAAAACAACCAGCTAATCTATGTCGGTAAAGCGAAACACCTGAGGAAAAGAGTCAGCAGCTATTTTTCCAAAACCCTTGGAAATTATAAAACTGCAGAGCTTGTTCACAGAATTTATAAAATTGAGTTTACTATTGTAAACAGCGAGCAGGATGCATTCCTGCTAGAAAATTCCCTGATAAAAGAATTTCAGCCCGTCTTCAACATTAATTTAAAAGATGACAAATCCTACCCTTATATCGTCGTAAAAAATGAGCCTTTCCCGAGGGTGTTCTTTACGCGGAAAAAGATCAATGACGGGTCAACTTATTTCGGCCCCTATACTTCGGTAGCCAAGGTCAGGGATATGTTGAATTTTACCAGGCAGTTCATACCATTAAGAACCTGCAAGCTTAACCTGACACAACAAAATATCCAGAAGGGAAAATTTAAGGTTTGCCTGGAATACCATCTTGGCAACTGTAAGGGTCCCTGCGAGGCGTTGCAGAGCGCAGCAGACTACCATGAGGGCTTGCAACAGCTCAAACAGTTGCTTAAAGGAAACTTGTCCCCGGTGATGCAACATTACAAAAGCCTGGTAAAACAGCATTCTCAAAATATGGAATTTGAGAAAGCCTCTTTTTTTCAACAAAAAATTGAGCACCTCCAGAAATACCAGGCCCGATCTGAAGTTGTGAATACGAAAACAGGAACAGTAGATGTGTTCAGCATCATTGAAGAAGGGGATACAGCCTACGTAAATTACCTGGCCGTAAGTAATGGAAGTATTATTCAAACCAAGACGATCATACTCGAGAAAAAGCTTGATGAAACTGCTGCGGAAGTATTATCGTTTGCCATTGCGCAGCTGCGGGACACTTTTGAGAGCGAAGCCAATGAGGTGATTGTACCCTTTGGGATCGAATACCCGGACAATGCTGTTGTAATTACCATTCCCAGGGCTGGTGACAGAAAAAAATTGCTGGATCTTTCCGTGAAAAACGTGAACTATTTCACCCAGGAATTGCATGCTAAAAAACTTTTGAAACTGGAAGATAAAAGTAGCGATGAGAAAAGGCGTGTATTGGAGCAACTACAGGAGGACCTGCATTTAAAAGAGCTTCCGCTGCATATCGAATGTTTTGACAACTCGAATTTCCAGGGCAGTTACCCTGTAGCCGCAATGGTGTGTTTCCGGGATGGCGAGCCCAGCAAAAAAGATTACAGGCATTTCAACATTAAAACCGTTACCGGCATTAATGACTTTGCCTCCATGAGCGAAGTGGTGTACCGCCGCTATTCCCGTTTGCAGAGAGAAGAAAAAAGTCTTCCCAACCTCGTTATCATCGATGGAGGAAAAGGCCAGCTGAGTGCAGCTATGGATAGTATTAAAAGCCTTGGTTTAACGGGTAAGGTGACATTAGTAGGCCTGGCTAAAAACCAGGAAGAATTGTTTTTCAGCGGAGATACGGCCTCACTGCAACTTCCGTGGGATAGTGAAAGCCTGAAACTGATCAGGCGGATCAGGGATGAGGTGCACCGGTTTGGGATCAGCTTTCACAGGAACCAACGCAGCCGCGGTACTTTTAAAAATGAACTGGAAGGTATAAAAGGTATTGGCAAACAAACCGCAGACATGTTATTAAAAACATTCAAGTCTGTCGCTAAGATCAAGGAGACGCCAAAGGAAGAACTGGTGAAGATCTTAGGGCGAAAAAAAGCAGAAGTACTCATCAATGGACTGGATACGGCCGTGAGGGAATAAAAAAAGGGCCAGGATAAAAATCCAGCCCCGCTTTAAAATCCAATATCCTATGAAAAACCGATATAAAAGTAGTGCCCTCTTGACAAAAGAACAATACCTCATTTGTGGTATTTAATTTAAAAACGATGGGATGGCTATAAAATGAAAAAGGGCCAGGATAAAAATCCAGCCCCGTTTTAAAATCCAATATCCTATGAAAAACCGATACAAATATACCGGAGGCATATATACCAGCCTATACCCTTTTTTGGGTATTTTTTAAATAACAAAAACCCCTCCGATAGAGGGGCCTTGCTAAAAAGTTAGTATTGGCAGATTAGTAACTCCACAGATCCTGCTCGTAGTTAAAGATCTTATCTTTAATATTCTCACCTTCCAAAAGTTGCAGGATTGAATTTTCACTCAGTCCTTTATAATTCTTTATGAACTGATCATAAGGATTATCAATAGTACTCTTTATTATCCTGCCATAAAACATCCTGCTTTCAAAAAGTTCTTCCCAGCTCATACGTGCACCAAAGTTTTTGCCATTGTACACTTCGTATTTTGCAAAGATACCCCTCATATCAGGATAATACACCCAAAATAATTCGGTTTCACCAAGGTTTACCCCTTGCGTAGTGATAACGTTTTTCACAGGTGCTATACCAAGGATGCGCCAGAACAACCGGGAACTTTCTTTATCGAAGATCACCTCTTCCTTGATCCTGAACTTGTAGAATGAATCAAAGTTGATATCATTCACCATTTTCTTGGTTCCGGTAAGATTACCTGCTTCGTCATAAATAGGCACGTCGATCGGATCTCCTGAGATCACTTTACCAACTTCACCTTTAGTCATAGGTGTAGTAAAACGGTCATCCACATTGCTGAATACTGTTACCAGGCTGTCCTGAATAGCTTGCAGTAATATGGAAATGAAACGCTGGTTACCGTTATTTTCATCTGCCGAATATTTAAAAGGCAGGTTGATCTTTTCCCTTGTATCGATTTCTCTCCAGATCTTATGGCGGTAAACTGCATCATCCGCACGCAGGTGCTCGTAAGCTAATGGCGTACGATCCCTTAGCACTGTTGTTTCCACAGCTTCATCCGGGCGTAAAGACGGTTTGACTATTTTAATAGGCAGACTGTCATTCACTGGCTCCTGCACTGCTGCCATTGCTGCAACTGTATCTGCGGTAGCCACAGTGGGCTGCACTTTTGCTTTTGTTTTAGTGGAAGTAGACCTCTTGGTGGAAGTACGCTTTTTCACCGGTTTTTTTTGCGCCATGGCCTCGTCAGCAACACCGCCGAGTAATACTGCCAGGAACAAAAATTTGAGGATGCTTTTTTTCATAGCTATATATTTTAATATAATGCGATTGATTTACCTTCAATTGACCTTGTTCCATCAGGACCAGATACCTTTATGTTATCAAAAGAGATAACTGACCCCGGACCACAACGCTGCATAAAGGTTTGTAAACCTGCCAGGCTGTTTCCGCCAATCGAAGCTGTTACTACGTTGGGAAAGTTAGCACCGGAAAAATATACCGTTGCACTCGCAATGTTATATTTCAGGTCAAAATCAAAGTTTTCTAATTCAGCCCTGCAGAATTGCTGATTTTTAAATTCTACTGATGGCATACGGATCTTACCGGAACCTACTTTGAAAATAGGATCTGGGATTCTCTTTACCCTGAAGCCATAAGTACTGGCTTTACCATCAGCATTCACTGTGATAGAAGCAGCGCCCACAGAACTTACGCGGACTGTTCTTTTGGAACCTGAACCACTGATGGTACCACCACTCATGCTAACCGTGGTTTTATCCCAGCCAGTTGGTGAACCGATAGTTACAGGATTGTCAACCCCAATGTAGAACACGTTCATTTTATCTAACATTACCGCTGCACCACCGGGTACACCAACGGTGTATTCTATATTGTAAGACTTTGTCTCCTTAGTGCCGTCAGGTTTGGTATAGGTAACCTGTACAGGGACAGTTCTCGCGCCAGCTCCCTCAGCAGTAAACTCCCGGGTGGCCACACCGTCTGCATTAACGGGTGCACCTGAACCACCAATACTAATAATAGGCTGAGCTGCAGTACTGAAAGCTCCCACACCCGCTGTAATACTGATCTTTTCTCCCGGCATCACGTAGTTGGAACTTTGACCGACGATTGCGGCAAATTGGTTGTAAACAATTTCAACAGAACCGATTTTGTTATGGAAATGGGTAACTATAGTATTTTCTGCATTCTTCACATTGTTCTGGAACTTACTCAACATAGTCAATGCTGCCACGGTAGGCGTCATATGAAAATAGTTGGTTGTAAATTCTTTTTTCTTGCCTTCTTTGCCAATTACATCAGCTGTACTAATTGGCCAGCTGGATTCAAATTGTTTTAGCTCAGCAGGATCAATAGCAATCATCTTCCTTTTGAAATCTTCCAGCTTTTGCTTTAAGACAGCTCCCTGTTTATTGGTTTCAAAAAGGCGGGTGGATGCATCCAGGTTGTCTTCTTTAAAACTTTCTACCTGCTGACCATCTACGTCTTTCATCTTGAGACCTGCTTCTTTTTTAAGTTGTACCTTAAGGTCTTCAAGGTCCTTATATAACTGGGCGGATAAAGCCTGTGCCTGCTGGGCTTTTGGCTGCCAGATGGCTGCTCTCTCTCTATACTTTTCATCCTTCAGTTTTTCCTGGAATGATTTATAGATGGTAGCATTTGCGTTAGAAATGTTAGTGCTGGATCCTTGCAGACTCAGATCTACAGTCTTAAAGGCCTCCAGGATTTCCGCCGATACGTTTCGCGCCAGGATAGCGGTCAATACCAAATACATGATATTGATCATCTTCTGCCGGGGCTCTTTGGGTAAAGCCATATCTTTTTATTATTAATTAGTTTTTATAAATATTGTTTGGATTTGTCGAACAGAAACGGGTCTACCTGCCTTGCATCGCGCTTAGCATATTACCGTATACAGCATTTAATTTACCCAAATTATTTGCAAGCAAACCTATTTGATCTTTAGCTTTAGTGGCATCTTCTACGCTGGCCATCATGGTCTGGCTGGCTTCAGCCATCTTACCATAAAAACCATTCAACGCTTTCAGGTGGTTATTGCTTTCGTTCAATTCCAATTCATAGATCGTATTTAAAGAACCCAGGTTTTTGGTCAACACCTGTACCTGCTCATGGAACCCTTTCGCGCTTTCCGAAGCATTGCTGAAAGAAGCCATTGTATTTGCACTATTGCTGAAAGCTGTAGCCATAGAACCTATCGCCACAGTAGCTTCTTTTGTTTTTGCACCAAAATCAGCTGTTGACTTCACCACATCACCCACATCAGTGATTCCATTTACTGTAGTACCTAATTTCTGGAAACCTTCTCCTAATCTTTTTAAATTGGCAGGAGTAATATCAGCTTCCTGCAGCATTTTATCCATAGAGTTTAAAGCAGGATTGGTAGCAGAAACTGTTTCCAGTATCTCGTCATCCTCTTCATGATGTTTTGGTTTTACCCACTCAATTGCTGCATAAACCAGGAAGATGGCAGTTTCTGTCCACATACCAATGGTAAGCATAGCGTCTGCATATGATTGGTGAGTTAATTTAGCCCATGCTGCAAATATGATTACAGCGGCGCCAGCACTTACTGCTACATCGATGACGGTTAAGAAGGTTCTTTTTCTGTGAGCCATAGTTGAAAGATTTTAATGTTTTAAGTGGGGATTGTTTTTAGGTTTATTTGGAAATCGTTGTAATAACCCGCTTTGCTTTAGGCAAAACGGGTCACCACAATAAATTATTGTACGTAGAGAAATTAAAGGCTGTTAAAAGTGTAATCTATTAGCCGCGTTTTTTAGGTGCAGGGGGTAAATCTATCACACATCTGAATCCAATATAAGATTTTGATGTATCCTGGTACTCATAGTTTCTTGTGCTTGTTTGCAGGAAGTGTCCGACATCCTTCCAGCTGCCACCACGTAATACTTTACGTTTCATTCTCGGAGGATCTGAATCTTTGGCGTTCCAGCGAATATCCGGGTTCATATCATGTTGGAAATTGTAACCACCTTCATAATACAAGGATGAAGTCCATTCGGAAACGTTCCCGGCCATATTATATAAACCGAAATCGTTAGGCCAGTAAGCATCCGCTCTCACGGTGTAAAAGCCGCCATCTTCAGGATAGTTTCCACGGCCAGGTTTGAAGTTAGCCAGTAAACAACCTTTTTTATTCCTCAGGTAAGGACCACCCCATGGGTATGGAGACTGTGTGCGGCCACCACGTGCAGCATATTCCCACTGAGCCTCGTTGGGAAGCCTGAAGTCAGATTCAGAGCTCCTTTTTTTACTCTCCAGGAATGAGTTTAAGAATAATGTTCTCCACTCGCAGAAGGCTGTTGCCTGTTTCCAGCTTACGCCTACTACAGGGTAATTACCAAAAGCGGGGTGACCATAATATTTTTTTGCCATTGGCTCATTGTAAGAATAAGCGAAATCTCTCACCCAGCATAATGAATCCGGGTATACTGGTACCTGCTGTTTTACGATAAAAGCAGAACGGGGAATGGTAACGTCCCTGTTATTGGCAGCAGCTTTGTAATCGAAAACTTCAGATTGATAAACGATCTTTTTCGCATCCAGTTCTTTTTTTCCAAATATGCGGTTATCGGGGGTAACTATTATAGCATCAATTTTTTCAATCGTAGCTTTATCGCCCCATTTGATGGTTTTTGCTTTAGTCCAGTCAACGAGTTCAACCCCGTCAGGACTTTGTTTCACATAGCCCATGAGCTTGGCAGCTATTGAATCCCGGACCCAATTGGTAAACTGGCGATATTCGTTGTTGGTAACTTCTGTTGCATCCATCCAGAAACCACTGATAGAAACCTGCTTGCTCCTCGCGGTGTAAGCATAGTTTACATCTTCGTCACTGGGACCCATGTGAAAAGTTCCTGG
>JAKFCK010000240.1:0-6076 GCA_036676685.1 Chitinophagaceae bacterium
ATAAATGCCCGCCAAAGATTGTAGATTTATGTTTTGAAAATATTTGTTGTTGTTTTCTTATCCATTATGTCAGGATCGCATTTGCTTAAATTGTGTTTTATATTTTTCACCTGCTTTTTGTTTATAACAAGCAGGGGACAACAGGTGCCCGGGGAAGGTAAAACGGTGCGACTTGTGATGCATGACGCCGGCAAAGATACAGCCTTTAATTTTCAGCCCTTAGGATTACAGGCTGCTTTTGCCAGCCAGTCGGATGCCATGAACTACCTGGTTACCGTCCCCGGTCTTTTAATCGCCAAAGGTTATCCTGCCGCTTCGGTGGATAGCTTCTGGATGGAAGAAAATGCTGTTCATGCAGTTTTGTACACCGGCCGAAAATACCAGTGGCTAAACCTTGAAACCAGCCAGCTGGAAAAACCTGCGTTGACTGCCGCCGGATTTGTCGGGAAGAATTATATCAATAAACCGGTAAACTTTTCGCAGCTGAACGGCATACAACAACGCCTGCTCAATTATTATGAAAACAACGCTTATCCTTTTGCGAAAGTATTCCTGGATAGTATTAAAATAGCTGATGATAATATCACTGCTTCACTTAGAGCCGACAAGGGGGTTTTATATCATATTGACAGCATCCGGTTATTCGGAAAAGTGAAGATCAGCCCTAATTTCCTGCAGCGGTATCTTTCCATATCAAACGGGAGTATTTACAGCAAAGAAAAATTACAGGAAGTGGATGTAAGGATACTTGAACTGCCTTTCCTCCAGCCCTCCCAGGCAACTGATGTTACCATGCTGGGTTCGGGAGCGGTGCTGAACCTTTATGTGGAACCCAAACGAAGCAGCCAGGTGAATTTTCTGGTAGGGTTTCTACCTTCATCGGGAATCAGTAAAAAATTGCAGGTGACGGGTGATGTGCACCTTGACCTGAAAAATTTGTTGGGAGGAGCGGAAGAAATCCTTCTCAAATGGCAGCAGTTGCAGCCGAAGTCCCCCAGGCTAAATCTCGGCTTTACAAAACCTTATATTTTCAACTCAGCGTTTGGCCTCAATTTTTTATTTGACCTGTTTAAGAAAGATTCCAATTTTTTGCAGATCAATGCGCAGGCCGGGGTGCAGTATAATTTATCCGCTAAACAGTCGGGCAAATTATTTGTGCAATGGCAGAACAACACTTTGTTATCCGGCGCGGTAGATACCAATATCATAAAACTTCAAAAAGAATTGCCTCCAAATGTTGACCTGGGCGCAGTCAACACGGGCATCAGTTATGAATTGTTTTCCACCAATTACCGTTTTAATCCAAGGAAAGGGAATGAGCTTAATCTTACATCAGTTGTAGGTGTTAAGACCATTCGTAAGAACACCGATATCATCAATATTAAGGATCCTTCTTTTAATTATTCTTCCCTCTATGATTCCATTAACACAAAAAACTACCAGCTACGGTTAAAGGTTGCCGGTTCGCATTATTTCCCCCTGGGTAAAGCGTCTACATTAAAAACAACGGCAAGCGGGGGCTATTTTACCAGCCCATCCGTGTTCAGGAATGAATTGTTCCAGATAGGCGGTTACAGGTTGTTGCGTGGGTTCAACGAAGAAAGTATCTATGCAAGCAGGTACATGGTTTTTTCTGCCGAATACCGTTATTTGGTGGGCCTGAACTCCTACCTGTTCGCTTTTACCGATATCGGCTTTGTGAAGAATAAATACCAAACGGTGAATACAAATAACCAATTCACCGGTGCGGGGCTGGGCATATTATTTGAAACTAAAGCGGGTATGCTGAATATAAGCTACGCCGCCGGAAAAAGAAACGATGTGAAATTTAATATCCGCGAAGCATCTAAATTGCATTTTGGCTATATCAATTACTTTTAGACATATTACCAAATCCGCTTTACTTTTGTGAACCAAAACAGCGCACCGTTTGAAACAACTTTATCTTTCCTTATTTTTCCTGCTGGTTTTTGTATATAACGGCTTGGCACAACCCACGGACACAACGATAGTGCGGGCAGACAGCGCCAGGACTGCCTTGATTATCAAAGCGCCCACCGCTTTGGAAAATTTATTGGAGGAGAATACATATGTAAACAGTAAGGCAAAACCAGTTGAGGTTTTGCAGCGCTTAAAAACCCGGGAAAACGAGACCGCCATATTTTATGTCATGGCAGGGTTGTTATTTTTGTTCGGGATAATAAAAACCGTTTATAGCCGGTATTTTTCCACTCTTTTCCGGGTATTCTTTAATACTTCTTTAAGGCAAAGCCAGCTCACGGACCAGCTGATTCAGGCCAAACTGCCCTCCCTATTCTTTAACCTCATTTTTGTATTGGCCGGAGGTATATATGCTTACCTGCTCCTGCAGCGGCTCATTGATGGTGATCCTTCGATCCACTGGTTTTTGCTCCTGGGATGTGTGTTGGCACTGATCGCTATCTACATTGTCAAGTTTTTTGCCGTAAAATTCATCGGTTGGATAACAGGGTACAATGCAGAGGCAGATACCTACATATTCATAGTTTTTCTAATTAATAAAATCATCGGGGTTTGCTTATTACCTATTGTTGTTATCCTGGCATTTTCCGATCTTTTTCTTACGAACATAGTGTTGGTTTTCTCACTGGTTTTTATCGGGATTATGTTGCTTTTCAGGTTTGTACGTTCTTTTGGCCTGCTGCAGCACAAATTAAAAATCAGCAGGTTTCATTTCCTGCTTTACATATTTTCCCTGGAGATCCTGCCCCTCATACTCATTTATAAAGTGGTGGAACTATTTATTACCAAAAAGCTTTAAATTTGTAAGATCATTGGAGATAAGTATGATAAAAAACGAACTGGCAGTAATAACTGCCCACAAAAAAGTTAAAAAAGTACTTATAGCACAACCGCAACCGGAAGGCGTAAAATCACCCTATTTTGACTTAGCGAAGAAGTATAGTGTGAACATTGATTTTTTCCCTTTTATCGTCGTGGAAGGCATACCTGCAAAGGATTTTCGAAAACAGAAGATCGATATCGCTGCGTTCTCTGCGGTGATCTTTACCAGCAGGAATGCTATCGACCATTTCTTCCGAATATGCGACGAAATGAAAGTCACTGTATCCCAGGAAACAAAATATTTCTGTATCACAGAAGCGGTTGCCCTCTACCTTCAGAAATTTATCTTGTACCGCAAAAGAAAGGTTTTTTACGGTGCCGATGGAACTAATAAAAGTTTGTTTGACGTAATTAACAAACATAAGGACAACGAGAAGTTTCTGTATCCCTGTTCGGAATCATTTGACAGCGAGATCACCAACTGGCTGAAGCAGCATAACTGCGGCTATGCTACACCGGTACTTTACAAGATTATCAGTAATGATATCAAAGAAGTGATTAACCGTAACTATGATGTCATTTGTTTTTTTACCCCGGGTGGCGTAAGAAGCCTCATCGAAAATTTTCCTCAATACAAACAAAATGGTACAATGATCGGGGCCTTTGGCGCCAACACTTTTAAAGCGGCCGAAGAAGCAGGTCTCACCCTGGATATCAAAGCGCCACTGCCGCAAACGCCCAGCATGATCAGCGCGCTGGAAAAATATCTTCTCTTTGCCAACTCATCAAAAAAGAAATAGACCTTTTACAAAGCAACTTTAAGCAGTTGCTTTTTTTAATTGAGGTTATTATTTTTTCCTTATGCTACGCCCATGAAAAATAACGCTACACCAAATGCCCTCGTGCATGAGACGAGCCCCTACCTACTTCAGCATGCTTATAATCCCGTACAGTGGTATCCCTGGGGCACAGAAGCCCTGGAGAAGGCCAAAACAAAGGACTTGCCCATCCTCGTGAGTATTGGCTATTCTGCCTGCCACTGGTGCCACGTAATGGAAAGGGAAAGTTTCGAGGATGAATCTGTTGCGGCTTTCATGAATGCCCACTTTATCAATATAAAGATAGACCGGGAAGAACGCCCGGACCTAGATCATTTTTATATGGATGCAGTGCAGGCTATCAGTGGTAGCGGGGGCTGGCCGCTAAACGTGTTCCTGACCCCAGACACAAAACCATTTTACGGCGGTACTTATTTTCCACCCCAGAAAGCCTTCAACAGGTCGTCGTGGATAGATGTTCTGCAGGCGATGAACGATGTTTTCCTCCATAAAAGAGATGAAGTGGAGCAGCAGGCGGTAACCCTGGTAAATCACTTACGGGACGCCTCCGGCTTTGCTTCAGCAAATATCTTCAACCTGCAAAAAGAGGAACAATTTTATTCGAAGGACGCCTGTACTACTATTGCTGAAAATATCCTTGCTGCTGCCGATAAAACACATGGCGGATTTGGCAAAGCCCCCAAATTTCTGCAGACGCCCTCCATCACTTACCTGTTAGCTTATGCACACCTCGCCGGCCACCAACCCTCACAGGGACAGGCTACGCTTAGTTTGTCCAAAATGCTGGAGGGGGGAATTTATGACCAGCTGGGCGGCGGGATTTCCCGGTACAGTACTGATAATGAATGGTTAGTACCGCATTTTGAGAAAATGCTTTACGATAACGCGTTGTTTGTCTCGGCCCTATGCGATGCATATCAACTTACCGGGGAGGTTAAGTTTGAAGAAGGCATAAGATTCACCCTGGATTTTGTGCTGGAGGAAATGAGGAGCAGGGAAGGGGGGTATTTTACGGCAATTGATGCGGATAGCGAGGGGGTGGAAGGGAAATTTTATGTGTGGGACAAGGCTGAGATCGAACAAATCCTGGGAAGCAGCGCGCCCATATTCTGTGATTCCTATAATGTAACGGCGGAAGGTAATTGGGAAGGCACCAACATTTTAAACGTAAAAGAAGGCAAATTGAATCTCGCTGCCCGGTACAAATTAACTGACGGAGAATTCCGGGACTCGATCGGGCAGAGTAGAGCAAAACTATTGTATGAGAGAAAAAAAAGAGTGCCACCCTCAACAGATGATAAGATACTCCTTAACTGCAATGCTTTACTCTTAACAGCATTCTGCAAAGCATATGGAGCAACCGGCGACGAAAAATATAAAACTGCGGCGGATGAACTTGCCCTTTATATTGACGCCGTATTTAAAACTCCCGGTGGGGATGGTATGATGTACCATAGTTATAAGGAAGGAAAAGCCAAACAGCCGGCTTTCCTGGATGACTATGCTTACCTCGTTGAGGGGCTCGTTCTACTCCAGGAAATTACTTCAAACCAGTTGCACCTACAACGGTGCCTGACATTGGTAAATTATGTAATGCAGCAATTCCAGGATCAAAGCGGTCCGTTCTTTTTCTATTCAGATGCACTTCAAACGGATATCCTTGTGAGAAAAGTAGAGCTATATGACGGTGCTACGCCATCTGCCAACGCGGTAATGGCCAAAAACCTTCTTTATCTGGGTATAGTTTTTGAAAAAGAAGAATGGACCAGACGTGGTCACGCTATGTTGCAAGCCATTAATGAAGCCCTTATAAAATATCCCACATCCTTTGCCGTATGGGGGTGCACGTACCTGAACCATGCCTACGAAATGAATGAAATAGCCGTGACAGGCAGCGACCTAGATTCGATTTTAATGGGGATTTTGAGAACATATATCCCCAACAGGATCCTGCAAAGCGACCGGGAGGGTAGATACGAAAATGCGGCAATGCTAAAAAACAAGTTAAATTTTGGGGAACCCAAAATATACTTGTGCAGGAACTCCGTTTGTTACCCACCAGTATCAGCTGTAAAGGAACTGATACATGAAATAAAAAACTTATCAACTAAATAATTACGGCCACAATAATTAGAAAATGCCGGCGTTTATTAATGTTGACGAGCAGAATAGTGTTGATAAAATAAATAATTACCAATTTTCCTAAGTCACGTTAAACCAAAATAATCATTACATTTGCTATTACCCTCAAAGTCTAAAAAAATGAATAATCGGTTATTATACCTCTTAGCTGTAGTTGCTTTAACTACCTCTGCAACTAGCTGTAAAATGCTGGGCGGAAAAAAGAAATCTGGTGCACTGCCGAATGACGGGCAATTGCATGGAGTAGCCCCGGCATCGCGCTGGTCCTTACC
>JAKFCK010000241.1:0-2063 GCA_036676685.1 Chitinophagaceae bacterium
ACCAGGATGGAAAATAGCTGAAAACGAAACAGGCGGTCAGGAGTAGGTAATGTAAAGATCGTTTCATGCATAAGTTATTTTAAGCCGAAGTAAATTACAACCCGCATCCGGTAAGACAGCATAGGATTTGCGTTGCAGGGTATTATTTTAATAACTCCGTATCTTCTATTTCTGTGACCCCACCGCTTACTGCAAATTTCATCGTTTGGGCGCTGCTGATATTGGTAATTGATCTCACCCGGTTCCGGGGTATGATGTAGACATTACCTGCCACGGAATATGCCATGGGTATGTACACCGCCACATAATCCATCAATCCAAAATCAGCCATATCATTTTTGGTGATAAAACCTACGCGCCAAACATCATTGTCATCTACATTGGCTAATACATTTTGGGTAAATTTCTTTTTGTCTCCTGCAAAAGCCTCGAAGAAATCGCGGGTAGTGCTGTAGATATGTTTCAGCCCGGGTGTTTTCTGCATAAACTTATCCATAAAACTGATGATGCGGCTGGTGATAAAAAAGGAACTGAAATAACCCAGCAAAATCACCGCTACAATGATCAGTACGAACCCTAACCCATAGTTCTGCACCCTCACCCTTCCCATCTCGTCAGTATAAGAAAATATGGGGATCAGGCCGTCTATACTGGAAACAATAAAGTATAAAGTATAGAACGTGATGCTGATAGGCGCAAGGATAAGGATCCCCTGCAAGAAGTATTGAATCAGTTTTTTATACTCAAAAGGCTTTTCCATAATTGCTGTTTATGCGCCAAAGATACTCGAAGGGTAGTTTGTTTCAGCAATCGCTCTAAACCCAAAAACATACTGATGTATGCCTGTATAAACTTGATGAATGGTAAAAAAATATGATGGAAACTTTGGTAACGCATAAAGTTTCCGTAGTTTTGCCTTCCAATTATGACAGACATCGATCACAAAGAGAGAATCAGGCAGGCGGCACACGACCTGGTAATGAAATACAGCCTCCGCAGCGTTAGCATGGACGATATTGCGGCCAGCGTGGGTATGAGTAAAAAGACACTCTACCACTATTACCAGGACAAGGACGAACTGGTGAAAGCCGTGGTGGAAGGCGTTATTGAAGAAAATCAATGCACATGCGACGGGCACGTGAGGGCAGCGCAAAACGCCGTGCATGAAATATTTCTCGCCATGGAAATGATGGTGGAGATGTTCCAGACCATGAACCCGGCGATCATTTTCGAGATGCAAAAATACCACCCCGATGCCTACCAGCGCTTTCACCAGCACAAGACCAAGTTCCTGCTGGAGCACATGCAACAGAATATAAAGCGGGGCATCCGGGAGGAATTATACCGCCCGGACGTGAACCCGGAAATTTTGGCAAGATTTAGGGTGGAAAGCATGTTCATTCCTTTTAACCCCGATTTCCAGCGAAGCCTTAATAATTATACCCTCCTGGAGCTGGAAGAGCAGATCATTACCAACTTTCTTTTTGGCCTCGTTACCCTTAAAGGCTATAAACTGGCCATAAAATACCTGGAGGAAAAAGAAAAAAAGTACACAAATCAAAAAAAATAGCATTAACAGAATAGCGATGAACTACAAATCACTAACCATGAGAAATTCTTTTGCCATTATTACCATAACACTCCTTTTGTTCCGGGGGGTGGCAACAGCACAAACAGCCAATTACTTTTCTGTGAAGCAGGCGGTGGATTACGCAATGAAAAATTCAGTGGCAGTTCGTAACGCATTAGTTGACCTGGAGATTCAAAAGCAGGTAAACCGCGAAATCACGGCGATGGCGCTGCCCCAGGTTAGCGGAAGTGCTTCTGTGAATTATTTTCCGGATGTGCCGGTGCAAAGTTTTCCCAACTTCATTGCCCAGGCTACATATGGTGTATTGGAACAGGAAGGGGTAAAAGATGGCAGCGGAAATCCCATCATTTCCCCCGGGGATTTTGGGGTAGTGCAGGCACAGTTTGGCACCAATTACAATTCATCGGCCGGCTTTGATATCTCCCAGCTTTTGTTTGACGGGCAGGTGTTTGTAGGCTTACAGGCCAGGAAC
>JAKFCK010000242.1:0-5333 GCA_036676685.1 Chitinophagaceae bacterium
TGAAGGTTTATATAGTAAAGCCCGTTTAGCAATTCCGCTTCTTTGATTGCAACTTCATCCACGACTACCCAATTTGTGAAGGCTCCGGAAGTGGTTTTAGGAATAAGCGCGGTGAAGTCGTGTTTGATGCCGGCATTGACGCCCCTTGGAGCTTCACCATGAATGTGAGAACCTACTATATTGCCGGATAAGTCAGTCCAGGTGATACTGTAAGTTAGGATCTTTGAGGTTTTGTCGTAAGAAATGTCCAGGGTTCCGCAGGCTTTGGTGTCTTTAGGTGGTACTTCCTGCGAACCCTCGAGGAGTAAGCCCTTTTTTTTGATCACTTCATGCTTGCTGAATTCGATCTGTCCCCTGATCTCACCGCCGGGATAAACATTGGAATGAATGTTCAGGTAGGCCCTGCCGGCATCCATTGCCGCTTTCAACGCTGCAAAAGCAGAAGCCGGTGTACCTCCGTTTGCGGCCATGTAAGATGGGTTGTAGCTGGAGGCAAGTAACATATCAAAGGTCCTGTCGTAGGTGCCCGCGGTTACACCCGCCGGGAAACCGGGAAAGGTGGGAACCGATGTGGCCACGCCTGCAGTGCCTGCTCCGGGCACAGCTGTGGGCGCATGGATGTGGGAAGCGGTGACGTTTCCTACCAGGCCGGAGAAGCTGGTTTGCAGCCGCAGGCTGGTACCGGTAATGGTAACGGAAGCCGTTCCCGTTCCGGGTGATGTATTAGGAGGCGCTTCGGCCGGGCCCGAAAGCCGGGTGGTATATTGCTGCGCACTTGCAGCATACAGTATACCCAGGAAAAATACGGAAAGGATAAGACGCTTGCACCCCCTTAGTGACAGAGGGTTAGGATAAAAATTTTCCATGATGCATGTTTTAAATTTTTAAATAAAAAGGTCTATAGGTAGTACGGAAGAAACGGGTAAAGGGTAGCCTTGAAAAAAGAAAGAACCCCCTGACCCCCTTCCCGAAATAATCGGGATGTGCCAGAAGGGGGAACTCTAATGGTCATTTCATTCGGTGATGAAAGGATTTGAATGATTGGGGTTAGGCATTCTGACTTTCATAAGGTTTACTTTTTTACGGGGAAGTTCGTGGATATATGGTTTTCGCCTCGGCATTGCCATGGCCAATATGCGTGCCCGGCTTACGTCAATGGAGGAACAAATTATCTTTTAAATCTTGTAAATGCAATACTATGCTTGTGGAAGATGGTTTCCTGTCCCATCGATCAAACTGGTGGATAAATGAACTAACCACCAAAGTTCCCCCTTCAGGGGGTCAGGGGGTTTAAAGGTTCCCCTTCAGGGCTTACGGGGTTTAATCACCATAAAGAAGCAACCGCCGAAGTTCCCCCTTCAGGGGGACAGGGGGTTTAAAGTTCCCCCTTCAGGGGGACAGGGGGTTTAAAGTTCCACCTTCAGGGGGTCAGGGGGTTAATTCATACACAACATAACCCCATGGCGGCATCATCCATCTCTTGTTGTTTACCATCTCTTTTTTTTTCTTAAAAACATTGTAAACGTTGCCCAATAAAGTTTTCTCTTTGATGTTTATTGCCTGGGGTTTATTGGAAAGATTCAGCAACACAAAAACCTTTTTGTTTGCTTTCTCTCTTACAAATGCGTAAACCGCATTATCATTTCCCACGCTGAGTTTTCTAAAGGATGCATCAGCAGAAAGCGCAGCGTTTCTTTTGCGAAGGTCCAGGAGGGTTTTATAAAATGCAGCTCTCTTAAGTTTATCAAAGGTCATGGGGTCTTTATCAAAAAACTTTAATGCCCTAAGCACGGGTTCTTCCTGGCCGCCGTAGATTAAGGGAACACTGTTCGCCATGGTTTGGGTAAATACCGCAAAAGGCGCATGTACAGCACCGGGAAAAGTTCCGTAGTCTGCGTTGTTCCAGCTGTTTTCATCATGGTTGCTGGTGAAGTACATTTGAATAGTATTGGCAGGATACATCCTGTCATTTTCAAGCTTAATGCTATCCAAACCAAAAGCCGGTCTTTCTCCTTTCGCGATCTTCTCCATCATCTTAAACATATGCCATGGATATACAGCGTCAAAACCACTCTCCGGCAGGTAGGCGCTGTCACCTTCAGCGAGCATAAAAATACTTTTCATGCGTTTCAGTTCAGGAATACATTTGCGCCAAAAAGAAGCAGGCACGTTCCAGGCTACATCACACCGGAATCCATCGATGCCTGTATTTGAAACCCAGTATTTCATAGCGGCAATCATACTATCCTGCATCACTTCGTTTTTATAATCCAGTTGCCTGGTGTCTGCCCAGTCCACCGCCATCGCAGCTTTGCCGGTGCTGTCTTTTACAAAAAATCCCGGTTGCTCAGTAAGCCATCTGTGGTCTGCGCCTGTATGATTCGGTACCCAGTCAATGATCACTTTCATTCCCTTTTCATGAATGGATTGTACCAACTGTTTAAAGTCTGCTGTTGTACCAAACTCAGGATTAACGGCAGTATAATCTGAAACAGCATAATAACTTCCCAACGAACCTTTCCTGTCCACCTTGCTAATGGGGTTAATGGGCATAAACCAAATGGTTTGTACCCCCATGTCTTTCAGGCGGTCAAGGTGTTTTGCAAAAGCCTTTAACGTGCCTTCCGGGGTATACTGCCGAACATTTACTTCATAAATATTCCCCTGCATTATCCAGGCCGGATGATCATTGCTGATTTCACTTTTAGCGTAACTTGTTGTTTTAGTTTGACAAAAACTATAAGGAAAAACAATGAATTGCAGGAGGAGAATAAGTAATATCCTTTTCATGGTGAAAAATTTATATGACAGAAAATATTGGCTCGGTGGCGATTGGGAGGCAACAATTTCCCTGGATGTTCCGTGGGAGCATTAACCTACTGTCCATCCCCGAACTGAAACTAAATTTATAATTTAAAGTTGATTGTTGGTACTGCCTGCTGTCGCCCCGTCAGCTGCTGCCTGGCCAGCCTGGGGGCCTGACATTAGTACCCTGATATAATGAACGCAGGTTTCCTTATGACCCTGGGGTTGGTCCGGGGCAAAGGATAATTCTCATTTCGGTGGGGACCTGGCTCAACTTTTCAGATCCTGTCGTGTCGCAGGAGAGTAAGCTAAAGAAGTAGCCGGCTGCAGGCTGGTACAGGTGACTGTAATTACTGAAAGTACTAATCAGGGTCATTTTTTTGCTGCTGTTAATATTTTAATCTTGAGAATTAATTTTATTTAAAATGCATTTGTCATGAAAGAAGAAAGAGATGACCAACTCTGGCAGCAGGCAAAAGCAAGGGCCGATTTTAAAACACACCTTACCACCTACACGATCATTAATGGCATGTTATGGTTGATCTGGATATTTACAGCCGGCACCGATTCTCATCCCTGGCCAATCTGGCCTACATTGGGTTGGGGCATTGGTGTACTGTTTAATTATTTGTCTGTGTATAAGTTTACGGATACGGTGGAAAGAGAATATGAGAAATTAAAAAGAACGAAATAATATTAGCCTGCCCTAACGGAAATAGGTAGAATATTTTTTTTCATTATTAAACCTGTAATAATGAAAGTCCTTGTTATTTATGCACATCCCAACCCCAGATCTTTTTGCCATGCTGTATTGGAGCAATTTACCAGGGGGCTTAAAGACGCAGGCCATAACAGCGAAGTCATTGATCTTTACGCAATAAAATTTGATCCTGTTTTAAAGATGAAGGATTATGCCAACTGGCTTCCGGATCAGAATGCTCCGGACGTTGTAGAAAAGGTAGTGAAGGAGCAGGTTTTCACCAGGAGTACAAACTGGTGGAAGAGGATCATTGCCTGGTGGATGTTTCGCAATAAAAGCCCCATGGAAATTATAAACACCATCAATAAAAAGGGACCCAAAGATGTAAGAAAACAACAACAAAAAGTGTCCGATGCAGAGGCGCTTGTATTCATATCACCTGTTTGGTTCGTGGGTTTTCCTGCCATTCTCAAAGGCTGGATCGAACGGGTATTCACATTAGGCTTTGCTTATTCATTAAATTCAGCCGGGTGGCATGGGGATATCAGCGGCCGGATACCGCGGCTTACACATCAAAAGGCGTTAATCATTAATACAACCATCTTTAATGAAGAGGCATACCAGGCAGGATTAAAACAAGCCATGACAAAATTAATTGATGAATTCGCTTTACACTACCCCGGTATAAAAACAGTAGAACACGAATACTTCCATGCCGTAAATATGGCTGATGAAAAAACTTTGAAGAGCTATCTTCAAAGCGCCTATCAATTGGGAACAGAATTTTCAGGGAAACCTGTTAATTTAAATCCTTCTTCTTTAGAAAAGGCGCCATCATTTCTACCAGGATAGCAATTTGAGGCAGGTCGCCGGCAGGATACTTATTTTCTTTTCACACGGGCCTGGAAACAATGTAGTTAATTGTTGCGGATCATTTTCATTCCGGCAACCTTATCAACACCCTGATAGGGTGCCGGATGATTACCACCTGTGATTTCATAAGTCAATCAGGCGTTCTTAAAAAAAAAAGGATCCAGGAGTTTACTGTCAACAGGCCAATTCGTTTACCTGGGAATAAAGCCGGGAACAAGACTTTTGCTGGGCACTTCCTTTGCCTGGTAAGGCTTTCCAGGCTTACTGATTCAAAAGAACCGTCATAAATCGTTTCATTCGTGTTATCCGCGTTCAATAAATAATTAGGAATATGGAAGACGTATAAACGCTGATCGTTGACCTGCCCGGCTTTTATACCAATGTATTTTTATTGGATCACTCCGGCAGCCCAAAGCACAGCATATCTTGCCTTGTAATATTTTACCGTGAGCTCAATTTGTTTTTGGAGAATTTCAATAACTTTTGTCTCACGGCTGTTTACCAGGAAAAGCGAACTTTCTCCCTGTGTAAATTTGAGTTCTTCATTGCGTAAAAGGCTTTTGTAATTTGCCAACATCGTTTCCACAGTTTTTAATTGATCGCTTAAGGCGATTATCTCATTGTAGTAAGTACGGATTTTATTTTCTGTTTGCTGTTTTTTATAAGCCAGCTCCAGTTGGGTTTCCTTTATTTTTAGTTGCACATTCCTATACCCGCCACGGGCCTGCCTCAGGAATAACGGGAGTCTGAAATCAACGCCCCATTGGTAGTTATTTTCAAGAAAACCCCGGCTGATCCCTTTTACTGCAAAATAATCCCTGTTCAGCAGATTGGCTTTTAGTGAAAGGTAGGGCAGAAGGTCCTGCCGCTTTAATTTTTGCTCAACCGTAAGCGCGTTTAGTTTAAAATCATAAATTTTTAATGCCGGGTTTTGGGATGAAGCCCGTGAAGTTTG
>JAKFCK010000243.1:0-11488 GCA_036676685.1 Chitinophagaceae bacterium
GTCAAATCGCAACGCGCACCGGTTCGCTGGTCTTGATCGAGGGCTGGTCACCTGCAAAAATTGCTGTAACGTTGGAGTCTAGTAACTGTTGTACTTAGAGGAGAGCCGTTGCGGCTACGTTCCCGATTTGAATTTGTATGAATGCTGCCCCATTAATTTCCTCACCATCCGCATCTTTTGGTAGGTGGCTCCTTTTGTTGTGTGCAGAAGTACATTTTGCAGGCATTGTGCAGGGGAAATGGACTCATCAAAATCTCCGCTCAATACCGTCCACATCACCGTTTTTAACCTGTACCTGGGCAACAATAACTGCTTCACCTGGAAATTGCTCATCCTTCCGTAAGGCGGCCGGAAAAGCGTGCTGTCAATGTATTGCCGGGCCCTTTGGATGTTCTCCAGGTAAATCTCATCTTTTACTTTCCAACCATTCAGGTGATTGTAAGTATGATTTCCCACAGCATGTCCCTCCTCGAGGATGCGCCTGTAAATCTGCGGGTGATCGACCACATTTTTCCCGATACAAAAAAAAGTGGCTTTTGCATTGTAATTTCTTAGCTCATCCAGCACAAAGGGGGTGTGAACGGGGTGTGGGCCATCGTCAAAGGTCAGGAACAGCTCGCTTTTTTCAGATGGAAGGTCCCAAATCCGCCCGGGGTATACTTTTTTTACCCAGGCCGGCGTTTTTACAAGATAAAACATTTGGCAAATTAATTTTTTTTAAACTATTAAACCCTTTCCTTTACCATCGGTCATACATTAACAAAATTATAAATTATGAAACCTGCAAAACTCTTATTCCTCCTCGCATTTGGTATAGTGACCCTGTACTCGTGCAAAAAAGAAAGTTCTCCCGGCACAGATCCTGAAAATGTTATTGAACAAACGTTTGAGCTCACTGCCGACCAGGCAACAGCGGATATGATGACAGAAGATGACAATGACCTGCTCTCCGAAGCCGCGGAGGAAAGCCAGCTCCTTGGAAATTTTGTTCCTGAAACCCTCGTAAGCAATAACCTGCTTGCTTGTGCTACGATAACGGTGACACCACAAAATGGTTTTCCAAAAACAATCGTTATCGACTTTGGGCCCACCAACTGTGTAGATTCAAACGGCGTGAGCCGCCGTGGCAAAATAAACATCGCTATTTCCGATACCCTCAGGAGGCCCGGCAGTACCGCAGTGATGACGTTTGACAATTATTATATAAATGACTTTAAAAGAGAAGGAAGGCATACCTGGACCAATACCAGCCAACCAGGTATCCGTAGCTGGCAGCGTAAAGTGGAAAACGGCCGGATCACTGCCCCAGGCGGAAGATACTGGTTACATACAAGTCTCAGGGATGTAGTGCAAACCCATGGTGTGGCTACTCCACGCAACTTAAGGGATGATATCTTTTCCACCACAGGCAATTCAAGTGTGACCAATCCCGCTAATATCACCCGTAGCGCTGTCATTTTAGAAGCACTGCAAAAAAAATACGAGTGCCCTTTTATAGACAAGGGTAGGGTAAAATTCCAGGGACCCAATCATTTTTCTATCCTGGACTACGGCGATGGCAGGTGCGATCGCATTGCTACCATCTCTATTGATGGAAGGACTCCCAGGATCATTACATTAAGATAAATTCTCCGGAATTATTTACAGCCATTGCTCGTGCGATGGCTTTTTTTATGCAAATGAATGATCTATTGCGCTCCCTCAAACTTATCTTTGTTCACTGAATAACAGACTATGGTTGAAAAAAATGTGAGGGTACGTTTTGCGCCCAGTCCCACGGGAGGGTTGCACCTTGGCGGTGTCCGCACTGTATTGTATAATTATCTTTTTGCCCGTAAGAACGGGGGGAAGTTTATTGTTCGCATTGAAGATACCGATCAAACCAGGTTTGTAGAAGGGGCTGAGAAATATATCTTTGATTGCCTTCAATGGTGTGGTATTGTGCCTGACGAAAGCCCTGTTCATGGGGGCAATTTTGGCCCTTACAGGCAGAGCGAAAGAAAATCCCTTTACCGGAAATATGCAGAAGAGCTGGTGGAAAAAGGATTTGCCTATTATGCCTTTGATACAACAGCCGATCTTGAGAAAATGAGAGCTGATCTCAGGACTGCAGAAAACCCGTCCCCGCAGTATGATGGCACAGTAAGGATGGCAATGAAAAACTCATTGACCATTTCCCCGGCAGAAGTGACAGAATTGCTTAACAAAGGCACCCTACACGTGATCAGGATAAAGATGCCGGAGAACGAAACAATTTCGTTTGTTGATATGATACACGGTGAAGTGAGTTTTAACTCATCTCTCGTGGATGATAAGGTCCTGCTTAAAGCGGACGGTATGCCTACCTATCACCTTGCAGTAGTGGCAGATGACTATTTAATGGAGATCACACACGCATTCAGGGGAGAGGAATGGCTTAGCAGTGCACCGGTGCACATCCTGCTTTGGAAATATTTATTCGGATCAGAACATATGCCTCAATGGGCGCACCTTCCGTTGATCTTAGGCCCTTCCGGGAAACTCAGTAAAAGAGATGGCGCAAAATATGGCTTCCCGGTTTTCGCGATGAACTGGGTGGATCATAAGACGAATGAACTCACCGAAGGATTTAAGGAAAAAGGATTTCTATCACAGGCTTTCATCAACATGCTTGCTGTTTTGGGCTGGAATGATGGCAGTGAACAGGAGATCTTTTCAATGGAGGAACTTATTGATAAGTTTTCCATTGAACGCGTTCATAAAGGCGGCGCAAAATTTGATTTTGAAAAAGCCAAATGGTACAACCAGGAATGGATAAAAAAATTACCTGTGGCTAGTTATGCAGCCCTTGCCAAAGAAGTTTTTAACGCTAAATCCATTGCTATAGACGATGAAATTTATTTCTTAAAAGTGCTGGAGTTGGTGAAAGACCGCTGCACATTGCTCACTGATTTTTATGACCAGGCCCATTATTTTTATGTTCCGCCAACGGTTTATGATGCCGCCAGCGTGAAGCCTAAATGGGATGAAGGCAAAGCCGGTTTTTTCAGGGAATACAGCCACCGTTTATTGGAAACAGCGCAGCTCGAACAATTACCTATGGCCGTTTTTGAAACGATATTTAAGGACCTCGCATCAGAAACAAATATCAAATTAGGCGAATTGCAAATGATCTTCCGGGTAATGCTCGTGGGCAGCAAAACGGGTCCCGGAGTTTTCGTGATCGCTGAAACCATTGGCCGCGATGCAACGGTGGAAAGGATCGAAAATGCCTTAAGTACATTTTAGTATCATCCCTGCTGCTCCATCATATTAACCAGCATGGCAAATCGGTTGGCATAAACCTGTTCTATAAAAACCATATCCCCGGGCGATAATTTTGTTAATCCGCTTGTATTATCTACAACATGTTGTGGCGTACGGATACCAGGTATCACCGTGCTGACCGCATTATAGCCCAGGATGTAACTTAGCGCCAGTGCAGTTTTGCTGATGTTATATTTTTCACACAATGGCCATATTTGTGCTTCCAGTATATCCAGTGCACCGACCAGGATTGGGTTGCTGAACCTAAAGCTCCGGTGATCATCAGCAGCGAAATGCGCATCTCTGGAAAATTTACCGGTTAATAAACCGAACTGTAAAGGCATCCGCGCAATTAGACCATAGCCATAGTCCTGGGCTTTTGTCAACAAACTATTTGCCCGTTGATTAATGATATTATACACCAATTGGAAACCGTCCCCTATTTTATTATTCATCAAAAATTCCGCTTCCGGATCGGGGTAAAACGTATTGAGAGAAAGCCCCCAATAACGGATCTTTCCCTGCTGCCGGAGCTGCTCCATAGCTTCCACACATTTTTCCTTTTTAAAATGATCAAGCCTTGCAGAGTGCAGCTGGTAATAATCAATATGATCACGTTTTAATCGCTTTAGGCTTGCCTCACAGGCGCTCATAATATAGGTTTTACTATAGTCTACCCGGATAGTTTCCGCAATATTTCTATGTCCAACTTTGGTGGCAACAATCATTTCCTGGTTGTTGCCGATTTGTTTACCGATCAGATTTTCTGAATGACCCAGTCCATAAAAATCTGCCGTGTCAAAAAAATTAATACCCAGGTCCATTGCTTTATGGATCGCCTGTATGGATATGGCATCGTCCGCCCTGCCCCACCCTATTGCTGTCGTTCCTACCATGGCATTACCCCCGATGGCCCATGCCCCAAAACCAATTTCGCTTACCAGCAGGTCTGTGTTACCAAATTTCCTGTATCGCATAGTTGATGTTATATTTTTAAATTTAGGGAATACATTTACTTTTTCTTCATCTTTGTGCCCATGAGCGCAGATAAACAACGTCCGATTCGTGTCCTGGTTGCAAAAGTAGGCTTAGATGGCCACGATCGTGGGGCAAAGGTTATTGCTACTTCTTTAAGAGATGCGGGCATGGAAGTGATCTATACCGGTCTTCGGCAGACCCCGGAAATGGTAGTGAACGCGGCGTTACAGGAGGATGTAGATGCCATTGGAGTAAGTATACTTAGCGGGGCGCACATGACGGTTTTCCCAAAAATAATGGAGCTGCTGAAGCAGAAAAATATGAATGATGTGTTGCTCACAGGTGGGGGTATCATCCCGGAGGAAGATATGAAAACCCTGAATGAAATGGGTGCGGGAAAATTATTTGCACCAGGCACCACCACGACCGAAATTGCATCCTATATCAAAGACTGGGTAAAAAACAACCGCAACTTTTAGATTTCCGGCAACATCAGCCTTTTTCTCTTCGAATAAATACGTATCGCAACAATGGCGATCACGCAACTAGCCAGGTTCAGGTTAACATCCAGCCCTGTCTTTTTAATCAAAAGGTAGATGATACCTCCCAATGCGCATGCGGTGGCGTATAATTCTCCTCTTTTAAAAAGATTAGGAACAGCATTGCAGAATATATCTGCTATCAGGCCGCCAAAGGTTGCGGTGATAACGCCCATGATCAATGCATACATATCGTTCAGGCCATATCGGAGTGCGATCTCAATCCCTGCAGCAGTAAACAAGCCAAGGCCGGCGGCATCCGTAAAAAAAATTGTTCTCTTGAACCGGTTGACGTTTTCCTTAAGCAAGAAAGTAAATGCCGTGCCGGAGAAGACCAGCGCCAACGCAACATTGTCATTGATCCAGTTCACCGGCTGAATGCCAATCAGGAGATCCCGGATGGTGCCACCGCCATACGCCGTAGCAAAAGCTACCACCAGGCCGCCAAATACATCCATCTTATAGGTGCGGGCTTTGAATGCCCCTGTAAGCGCAAAAACAAAAATACCCAGGTAGGTAATGATGGAGAGAAAACTCATATTTTAAAGATAGCAAATTCATTATCTTCGAACCCCATAAAAACAATGCTATGAACTTTCAAACTCTCCTGTTTTCTATAGAGGAAAATATTTGCACCATCACGATCAACCGACCGGACAAATTAAATGCGTTGAACAAAGATGTGTTTGATGACCTTGACAAAGCCATGGATGAAGTGAGCCGGAACCCGGATATCAAGTCTGCAATTATCACAGGTGCAGGGGCAAAAGCATTTGTAGCAGGCGCAGATATCAGCGAGTTTGCCGGGTACAGCAGGAATGAAGCGATGGCGCTGGCCAAAAGAGGACAGGATGTTTTTTTTAAAATAGAGAGTTGTATTAAACCTGTGGTAGCTGCGGTAAATGGTTTTGCCCTCGGCGGGGGATGCGAACTTGCGATGGCATGCCATTTCAGGCTTTGCAGCGACAATGCAAAATTCGGCCAACCGGAAGTTAACCTGGGTTTGATCCCGGGATATGGTGGAACACAGAGACTGGTGCAGCTCGTAGGAAAGGGCAAGGCCATGGAAATGCTGATGTCCGCACAGCTTATCGACGCGGGCGAAGCGAAGGCCCTGGGCCTGGTAAATTATATTACTACTCCTGAAACATTGCTGGAACAAACGAGAAAGATCCTTTCCGTGATAAACAGCAAAGCACCCCTAGCTGTGGCGGCATGCATAAAGGCTGCGAATGCAGTATTTGATGAAACCAAAAACGGGTATGAAGAAGAGATCACCCAATTTGCAGAGTGCTTCGATACCCAGGACATGGACGAAGGAACTAGGGCATTCCTGGAAAAAAGAAAGGCAATATTTACCGGGAAATGATCAACCTGCATCATCGAATATGCGTGTTATTTTTACGAAACGTTTCTTGTAATATTCATTCAGGGTAGTGATCGTTACGCCATACTTCTTGCCCGAGGTAGAGTGGATAAATCTTAAAGAGTCTGTATTTTCAGTCACTATACCCATGTGGCCAACAAATCGTTCCGTGCTGTCTGTACCGGTAAAAAGGATGAGGTCGCCCTCCCGTGCATTTGACAATTTTACTTCAGTACCTACATTGGTAAAATCAATAGAGGACCGGGGAACGCTGATGCCAAAATGATTAAAAACATAGGTGATAAAGCCGGAACAATCAAAACCCTGGGCAGGATCAGTTGATCCATACTTATAAGGGACCCCGATTAGGGTTTTGGCAAAATTCAGTATGTTGGCGGGTGACTGGTTTTTAGTATTAATGGCAATATTAGCAGGATCAACCGGGGCAACTGTATACACCGTATCCTCTTCCGTCGTATCGTTTTCCACAAAAGCCTGGTCCGGCAACGTATCATGTTTTGTGGAGGGTTCTTCAAAACATGATGTGAAAACCAGTAGTATGAAGCAGACGCAATATTTCATACCCTAAGTTATACATATTTAATACCAATAAAATTGCCCGGGCCTCATTTTGAAATCTTTTACCTTTGCCATTCAAAATATTTTACCAAACTATGGAGTACAGAATAGAAAAGGATACGATGGGTGAAGTAAAAGTCCCCATTAACGCCTATTACGGAGCACAAACACAACGTAGCATTGATAATTTTAAAATTGCGCAGGACATCAACAAAATGCCAAAAGAAATTATCCGTGCTTTTGCCTACCTGAAACATGCTGCAGCGATTACCAATAATGAAGCAGGTGTGCTGACTAAAAAAAAGGCCGACCTCATTGGTAAAGTTTGCCGGGAAATATTGGACGGCAAACTGGATGACTATTTCCCGTTGGTGGTTTGGCAAACAGGAAGTGGTACACAGAGTAACATGAACGTGAACGAAGTCGTCGCTTACCGAGGGCACGTATTGAATGGTGGAAAACTGGCCGACAAAGAAAAATACCTTCACCCGAACGATGACGTTAATAAGAGCCAGAGCAGTAACGATACATTTCCCACTGCGATGCATATTGCAGCTTACCAGATCCTTATTGAATCCACTATACCAGGCATTACCAAACTCCGCAATACCCTGGATAAAAAAGCCAGGGCTTTTAAAAATGTAGTAAAGATCGGGCGTACCCATTTTATGGATGCCACTCCACTCACCGTTGGCCAGGAATTCAGCGGCTATACATCGCAGTTAGACCACGGACTGAAAGCGATAAAAAATTCGTTAGCGCATTTGAGTGAGCTCGCACTGGGCGGCACCGCGGTTGGTACAGGCATTAACACACCAGATAAGTATGACGTAAATGTTGCCCGCCATATTGCTAAACTCACCAAACTACCGTTTAAAACTGCCGAAAATAAATTTGAAGCGCTTGCCGCCCATGATGCAATAGTGGAAGCACACGGCGCATTAAAAACTGTGGCAGTGAGTTTAATGAAAATTGCCAACGACATCCGGTTTCTTTCCAGCGGCCCGCGAAGTGGTATCGGCGAGTTATACATACCGGACAACGAGCCGGGTTCATCCATTATGCCGGGCAAAGTCAATCCAACACAATGTGAAGCGCTTACCATGATTGCCGCACAGGTGATGGGGAATGATGTGACCATCAGCATTGCCGGAAGTAACGGCCATTTTGAATTGAATGTTTTTAAACCGGTAATGATCTATAACTTCCTGCATAGTGCACGATTAATTGCTGATGGATGCGTATCCTTCAATGATAAATGCGCTGTGGGCATAGAGCCGATCAAAGAAAATATCAAAAAACACCTGGATAACTCGCTGATGCTGGTGACCGCTTTAAATACAAAAATTGGTTACTACAAATCTGCCGAGATAGCCCAGAAGGCACATAAGGAAGGAACTACCTTAAAAGAAATGGCTATAAAACTGGGATATGTGACAGCAAAGGAATTTGATGAATGGGTGGTACCAAAAAATATGGTTGGTAAAATAAACTGACCGCAATAAAAAAAGTGCTGTCTAAAATACAGCACTTTTTTTATTATCTATTTAAACCCGTGGTATTCACAGCACTTAAGGTAATGGCAAACTAAAAGAGCCTTCAGTCACATTACGGACCGCGGGTCCCGTGCCCCCCTGCTTGAGTTGCCCACTAAAAGTACCGGATACTCTTGTAGCCGTAATACTGGTGATGATAATTGTGAAACCAGGTGTTTGAGTTGTAAGACCACTTTCAGTGGAAAATTCTGTACCGGCAGCATCATAATAATATGCCAAAACCAGTATGCCGCTCGCAGCCTGGTTTACTGTATATGTGCCGGCAGTAATTGCGCCTCCAGTTTGTTTACCAATCGCAATTTGGATTGAAGGCTCTGTTGCGGATGATGTTAATTCCCCGTAGATGTCAAGTACCGGGAAACCAAAGGTCACGTTGTCGACCGTTGCATCAGCGTTCACATTATAGCTGATCAACGCTCCTCCATCCAGCTTGAAAGATATAAAGTCTGTTGTTGTTCCAACTACTGTAACTGAAAAGGTACAGGGAGAACTTCCTACCGAGAAAGTATTCGTGCCTGCAGCTGCCGGGTTCCCGGTACCGGTCAACACAACTGTTTGCGGACCAGTTGTAGCAAAAACGCCCGTGGCAGAAAAAGTCATCCCGTTCACAACATTGGAAGTGAGGGTGTAAGATCCTGCTGTAGTAACATTAACCTGCACAGTAACTGTATTTGCAGGGGTAAGTGCGGTACCGGCTGTATAAGTTCCTGCCACAGTGCCGGGGCTGCAGGTAGATCCTGCACCCACCATCGTGAATACTGCCGCAGAAGTGCCCGCTGTATAGGTCACTGAAAAACTGCAGCTACTGCCGCTTCCGGTGGCGGGATAATTAAAAACACCTGGGACAGCAGGAGTGCCGCTTGCCGTAAGGGTAACTGTTGTGGCACCTGCCGTTGCAAAACTACCGCTGCCGGAAAAAGTAACCCCATTAACCGCCGTTGTGCTGATCGAGTAAGTACCCGGGGTTGTGACAGTGACGTTAAATCTTGCCGTATTGGTGGCACCGGTAGGCAGGCCTGCCTGGAATGTACCATTCACCGTAAAACCAGTACAATTAGCCGGAGCACCACCTAAAGTATAAACGGCTGCAGCCCCGGCTCCGGTAACTGGTACACTAAATGTACAGCTACTGCCGGCACTACCGTTTATTATGTAATTGAAACTGCCGGCGGCCGCGGGTGTACCTGATGCAACAAGTGTCACATTTTGTGCACCCGTTGCTGCAAGTGATCCGCTGCCGGTAAAACTGATGCCGTTTACCGCAGGAATACTGATATTATATGTTCCTGGGGTGGTCACGTTAACCCCGATCGTGACTGTATTAGCGCTTGTAACTGCTGTTCCAACCGTATAAGTTCCGGCCAGTGTTGCGGTACCACAGGTTCCAGGGGTTCCGCCCGGGGTAAATACAGCTGCGCCCGCACCCGCGGGTAACACATCAACAACGATGTTGCACACACTCGCACCATAACGAACCGTAAAAGTATTAGAGCCCGCTGTGGCCGGTGTGCCCACTGCGGCCAACGTTACCTGCGTTTCTCCGGTTCCCGTAACAAGGCCAACCCCTCGGAAAAAATACCCATTCACAGTATCCGTTGTAATCAGGTAGGTGCCCACTGTTGTAAAATCTACGGTCACCTGCATTGCGTTTGTTGCATTTAGCGCAGTGCCGGCAGAAAAAATGCCTATGATCGAGGATGGTAAACATTCCCCGGAAATGTCGGATTTTAATGTGCCCAGGGCAGAAGATGCACTCCCACCTTCCTCACTGTATTCCTTTTCGCAGGATGTTACCATCATTGCCAACAGTAGGAAAATTCCGAGGGACTTTAAAAATTTCATGAGTAAGATTTTGATATGGTATAAAGATAACTTATTTATGAAACCTGGGTGGTATCATCTACCAACGTTTCAGTTTCTACGGTAGTGTGCCGGGGCTCGTCATTTTTATGTTTGAAGAATTTTTGCTGAAAGACCAGGATTGACAAAACACCTGTGGTAATAGCTGCATCCGCCACATTAAAAATCGGCCGGAAAAATTCAAAATCTTCTCCGCCCCATACGGGCACCCAATTAGGGAACTGCCCGCGTATGATAGGAAAATAAAACATATCCACTACGTTGCCGTGCAAAAAAGACGAATACCCGTTGCGGGAAAAATGGGCCAGGCCTTCGTAGTTCACGTAGTCATTCAATTGTTTGTCAAACAACATACCCTTGTCGAATATCATCCCATAAAAGCAGGAATCAATGAGGTTGCCAAGGGCCCCCGCATAAATAAGCCCCGCACAAAAAATAAACCCTTTATGGTAGCCCTGTTTGATAATGCTGCCCAGGTACCATGTTCCGAATATTACCGCTCCGAGCCTGAAGATAGTCAGGGCCATCTTGCCCCAGTCTCCACCAAACTTCCAACCGTATGCCATACCCGGGTTTTCTACAAAATATAACTGGAACCAGTCCCCGGCTATATGCCGGGAAGTATTCAGGTGAAAATGGGTCTTGATGTAAATCTTCAGGGCCTGGTCGATAAGCACTACAAGCGCTATGATGATAATTAAGTGTTTTCCTTTCATAATAATGGCAGCAAAGATAAGATTTTGGGATTATGCATTCACGGATTATTGGCTAACGGACGGCGGGAGGCGAACCTTTAACTCCTTCTCCTATGCGCTTCTATCCACGGGATCAAAACTTTATTCTTCAAAGTAAACCCTTCGCACTCGTTGTGAAATATTTGTCAGGATCTCATAAGCGATCGTGCCGGCCCATGCAGATAATTGATTTACAGGCAAGCCCTCTCCGAACACCAGTACTTCGTCCTCTTCCGCTGCGTCAATTCCTGTAATATCCAGCATCGTCATATCCATACAAACTTTTCCCACAACCGGAGCCATCCGGTTCCTCACCAACATACGGCCGGCCCCGTTACTCAGGATCCTGGGGTAACCGTCAGCATACCCGATCCGCACTGTAGCGATCTGCATTTCTCTTTCGGCCACTGCACTCCGCCCATAACCAATACTTTCCCCGGGTTTCACCTGTTTTATCTGGGAAATACTAGTCTTTAGCGTTGTTACATTTTTTAATTGCTTTTGAACTTCCTCAGCTTCATCAATCCCGTACATTCCTATCCCCAATCGTACCATGTCCATTTGCAGGGAGGGGTGCCGGTGTATGGCGGA
>JAKFCK010000244.1:0-1691 GCA_036676685.1 Chitinophagaceae bacterium
AAAATATTATCACTTCCCTGATGGCAACCAACATATTCCTAAAGAACATTATTATGCAAACGATATAGATGTATTCGGTCATGCCTCGCTTTTCCAATATCTGAACCGTACCGTTTCAGAAATGGGATCTGTGGAATTAGCCGCCTGGCTGCTCTCGCCTGCCCCGCCCACCGACATCCTGGAACGCCAGGAAGCTGTGAAGGAATTAGCAAAAAAAAGTGAATGGACCCAAAACCTTCAGGCTTATGGGAAAGAAAACCCGGTGAGCCTCAGCACCAAAAACCGGCTCCGGGAGTGGCTACATGAACCGATGGATTTCCGCGGGTTTACACATTGGCAATGGCTTCGGTTTGTATTACCGGTTATCTCTGTATCAGTTACCATAGCTACCATCTTCAGCTACCTACCCATGAATGTATTTTATAGTACTATGCTGCTGATGGCCATTGTGGCTTTTAACCTGGAGAAAAAAATAAACCTCCTGCATAACAAACTCAGCCGGATGGTGGATGAACTGGACACCCTTTCTTTGAGCATCGGCAGCATCGAAAAAGAGCATTTCGAGGCGACCTTACTCCAACGGCTGCAACACAATTACAAACACGAAAAAAGTGCAGCATCAAAAAAAATAAGCCAGTTAAAGACAATATTAGACAGGCTGGATCTCCGCTTCAATATAGTGTTGGTAGTACCACTGAACCTTCTTTTTCTCTGGAACCTACAGCAGGTACTGCAATTGGAAAAATGGAAAAAAGATAACGATGCGGACGTCAGTAACTGGTTCGATAGCCTTGGTATATTCGAAGCGCTCTGCAGTTTTGCCGTGATCCATTTTAATAACCCCACATGGATTTTTCCCGTTTTGCAGGCTGAACATTTTTTTATAGAAGCCACCGAGCTGGGGCACCCGCTTATCCCTGCGACAAAACGGGTAAACAACTTCATAAGGATCGACCATAAATCTGAAATGATGCTGGTGACCGGTAGCAACATGGCTGGCAAAAGCACCTACCTGCGTAGCGTGGGGATCAATGTTGTGCTGGCAATGGCCGGATCGGCTGTTTGCGCTGGTGATTTCAAATTATCTCCCGTTCAGTTACTTAGCAGCATGCGTATTGCAGACAACCTTGAAGAAAGCACCAGCACTTTTTATGCGGAATTGAAAAAGTTGAAAACAGTGATCGATAAAGTAAACAACCATGAAAAGGTTTTTATACTGTTGGACGAAATTTTGCGAGGCACTAATTCTCTGGACCGGCATACCGGTTCGGAAGCGTTGATAAAACAACTCATCAAAAAAGAAGCAGCTGCCATCATCGCCACGCACGACGTGGCCCTGGCCGACCTGGAAAAAGAATTTCCCCAAAACGTCCTTAATTACCATTTTGATGTGCAGGTGAATAACGAGGAATTGTATTTCGATTACAAGTTAAAACCCGGGGTGTGCACCAGCCTGAATGCATCGATATTGATGAAGAAGATCGGTATCGAAATTTAGATAATAGTTTAGAATATTGAGTTGGAGGGTTCCTGGGTGAATGGTGAATGGTGAATGGTGAAAAGATGAAACTTTTGCAGTGATCGCAAACCTAAAAATATGAACTGGGCGGAGCTAGGGCTAAGGAACCCGGAGAGACCAGCACCCTAACGAACTTTGAACTTTAAACCTTGAACTTTGAACCTTGAACCTT
>JAKFCK010000245.1:0-4037 GCA_036676685.1 Chitinophagaceae bacterium
CTGCAGGATAGCGTGGGTAAAGCTGTGCAGCTGGTAGCTGATTTCAGGGTGACCCACTTGCCGGTAGTAGCAGAGGATAAATACCTGGGACTACTGAGCGAGGAAGATCTACTGGATGCCGAATCAGACAGCCTCACTATTGAAAGCCTGCAGGAACATTTTATTCCCGCAAGTGTAAAAGACAATGTACATTTCCTGAATGCTGTAACAATAAGTACTCAATGTGACAGCAACATTATCCCCGTAATAAATGAAGATGGTAACCTGGCCGGGGTGATCGCCACCGTGGAATTGCTTAAAGCATTGGGTAATTTTGCCGGTGCCAATGAAATAGGCGGGATCATCGTACTCGAAATGGAACGCACACAATTTGCAATCTCGGAAATCAGCAGGATCGTGGAGAGCAACGATTGCACAATCCTACACCTTAACTCTTTTTCGGACCCGGTTACCGGTATGCTTACCGTAACCCTGCATGTGAACAAAAGAGAAATTGCGGCGGTGGTAGCTACCTTTGAGCGGTATGACTACGATGTGATCTATTATTTTGGAAATGAAAATTTTGAAAATGAAATCCACAGCAATTACAGGCACCTGATGAACTATTTAGACATATAATGTTATTCATAATTCACCTTGCTGTGTCCGGAAAATACAAGTGTTCTTCTCTCTTTTATTCCCCATTGGTACAATTTCCATTCAAGCAACTCCCCTCACTATATCTAGCCGTTTGTTTACCTTTCTTAGGCAACAAAATAACGTCCCGGGTATTTCCCGCGGGGATGATAAAACGGGTGATCGCCTTGGCTTTTACTTTTTTGGCTTTTACCAGTGCCGGCCTGGGCCAGGCAGTCAATGGCGGATTTAACGAAGAAGTGGATAAAAAAGTAGCCTTAGATTCTTCTGTGAAAATTTATGTTGCAGCAGTGCAGATATCAGGGAACAAAAGAACTAAAAATTACATTATTCAAAGAGAAATGCGGATGCAGCCAGGGGATTCCATTTTAGCTTCCTCGCTGCTGGAAAAACTAAAATTATCGCAGGAACTTATTTATAATACCACGTTATTTACTGAAGTCATTTTAGAACCCCGGTTTTCTTCTGCCACAGACATGACCGTGCAGGTAACGGTCGTGGAAAAATGGTACATCTATCCCACTCCGCAATTCCAGTTAGTGGATCGTAATCTCAATGAATGGGTAAATACATATAATGCAGACCTGGAGCGGGTGATATACGGTGCAAAATTTTCTCATTACAACCTGAGCGGGCGCCGGGACCAGCTAAAGGTTTTTTTATTGACCGGGTATTCCCGAAATTTTTCGTTGCTGTACAGCGCACCTTACAGTAACCGGAAACTCACAGAGGGTTTTTCCGTGGGAGCCGGTTACACGCAAAACAGGGAACTCATTTATAAAACCAGCATCAACAATGGTACCTTCCGCTACAGGAATGATGGTTTTGTGAGAAACACCTTTGCAGCCAGTGGTGCGTACCTTATCCGGAGAGGGTACTATAAGCGGCATGTGTTCAGCATTGCTTACACGCACACAAGTGTTGCGGACAGCGTGATCTCGGACTTCAACCCAAAATATTTTAACCAGCCAAAAAGTACTGTGAGTTATCCTGATATTGGCTACACCTTCCAATATATCCACACCAACAACGTGCAGTACCCGCTTACCGGGACTATTTATGCTTTCGCGCTGTACAAACGCGGGTTTGACTTTAAGGGCGGGGTGAATGTGTTATCATTGGATGCCAGCTATAACAAGTACCTGTCCCATGGTAAAAACTGGTACAGTTCGATGCAGGTTTATACAAAAGTCAAAGCACCTTTCACCCAGGCATATATCAACCAGCGGGCTTTAGGTTACGGCGACCTCTATCTCCGTGGCTTGGAAGATTACGTAATCGATGGCGTAGCAACTTTCCTCAGCCAGTATACCTTAAAGAAAAAAATCATATCCTTCAATATCCCTGTACCCATCAAAAATAACATTGTGCCCCGCATTCCCGTCACCATTTTTGCCAAAACTTTTGGCGATGCGGGATATGCCTACAACAAAACTGAGCTGGATACCCGGCTGGGAAACCGCCTGCTTTACACCGGAGGTTTTGGCCTGGATATTCTCACATTGTATGATATCAACATGAAGATTGAATACAGTTTCAATCAATTAGGCGAAAAGGGTTTATTTTTACATATGAGGGGCGGCTTTTAAACGCTCCCAAAATTCAATGAGGATAGCCATTTACAGCCGTGGAATAGAACATAACCAGCAAAAAGATATCGAGTTATTGCTTTCTGAACTCGTAAAACATGGCGCAGAACCGGTGTTTTACCAGGATTTCTTTAATAAATTTTATTCCTCTGTACACATTGAAGGCAGCTATTCTACCTTCAATTCCAGTTCAGACATGGATAGTAGTATCGATTGCCTCATAAGCCTTGGCGGTGATGGTACACTGCTGGATACGGTGACCCTGGTGAAGGACACCGGCATACCGGTGCTTGGAGTAAACTACGGGCGGCTGGGATTCCTGGCCAACATCGGTAAGGATGAGATTAATTCTGCAATAGAGGCGCTCGTGGAGAGAAAATATGTGCTGGACAAAAGGACACTGCTTCACCTGGATGCCGACATCCCGATTTTTGATGATGTGTCCTATGCGTTGAATGAATTCGCCCTGCACAAAAGCGACACCTCGCCCATGATAAAAATTCATACCTACCTGAACGGCGAATTTCTAAATACATACTGGGCGGACGGACTGATCGTTTCCACTCCCACCGGCTCCACGGGCTATTCGCTGAGCTGTAATGGGCCGGTGGTATTTCCCGATAGTGCCAGTTTTGTGATCACGCCGGTGTCGCCACATAATCTCAACATCCGCCCAATCGTGGTACCGGATAATACCATTGTATCATTTGAAGTGGAGGGCCGGACCGACAATTTTATTTGTAGCATGGATAGCCGGAGAGAACTCGTCCCTAAAGAAATTCAGCTGGCAGTAAAAAAAGAAAGTTTTGGCATCAACCTGATCCGCCTGAACGAAAATAATTTCCTGCAAACACTCAGGAGTAAACTATCGTGGGGGCTGGACAAAAGAAACTAATTTTGATCCATGGTTAGCGACGAAAATTTTTCCTCATCCAATTTTCACAGCCACAACAATACCGGAACTTTGAACCTTGAACTTTAAACCCAGAACCGGTTTACCATGCCGCAAAAGCCAAAAAAAATAGAGCGCATTTTTTTCATTTATTGGATCATGCTTGCCTATATCATTGCGGCCCTCATTTTTTGGTTTATTACTTTGAATAACCAGAATAAAGAAATGAGTGAACTGCGAAAACTATCCCTTTCGGGCGACAGTATTGTATACAACGAGGCCCTGGAAAAGATAGAAGACGGCAGGAAACGGAAAGTAAAACAATATGCCGGTGAAGGAAGCGCGTTTTTCCTCGTGATCATGGCAGGAGCGATTTTTGTATTCCGGGCAGTACGCCGCCAGCTCAAGATAAGCCAGGAGCAACAGAATTTTATGATGGCCATCACACACGAACTAAAAACTCCAATTTCCGTTGTGCAGCTCAACCTGGAAACCATACAAAAACGAAACCTTGATAAAGAGCAGCAGCAGCGGCTCCTGCACAACACGCTGCATGAAACGAACAGGCTGAATACGCTTTGCAATAACCTGCTCTTGTCTTCCCAAATAGAAGCCGGTGGATACCGCATGGTGAACGATGAAGTAAACCTGAGCGAGCTTGCCCAAAATTGCATAGATGATTTTGTGATGCGTTATCCTCAAAGAGATATTAGCAGCGTTATCGAGGACGAAGTTTTTGTAAACGGAGATCCTTTCCTGCTCCGGATCTCGATAAATAATCTTTTGGAGAATGCAGTTAAGTACTCACCTAAAGAAAAAGCGGTTTCGATACGGGTGGCCAGGCGCTCATCCCTGGCACAAATAGAAATTGAAGACAATGGCCCGGGTATTGAAGATGAATACAAAAAAAAGGTTTTTGA
>JAKFCK010000246.1:0-10023 GCA_036676685.1 Chitinophagaceae bacterium
CGATGCAGATGTTGCTGATTTTCTTTTATTTTCTTTTGTTGAAACAAATCCAGGATTTAATATTTTCACCAGCCTGGCTCCATTCAGTACCTGGTTTGGAGTGTTCGCCAGGAACAGGGTTTTGTCACCTATCACAACCGGTTGGTTGATCTTCACCCTCACGTTGTCAAAATGTATGACGGCAATAAAACTGGTGACGGAAAAACCGGCCTTTTCAACTTTCTTCCTTAGCTGGTCAAAATCCACCACGCTGTTCGGTTTAAACGAAATTGCAAAGCTGTAGGTTTTAATGTCTGCATCTACATCGGCTACATAATCGACGCTCTTCAGCGCTTTGTTGATAGCGTTACTACACATACTGCATGTAAGGCCCGCCGCTTGTAAAGTAACTTTGCTTACCTGGGCGCTCGTTAGCACTGACAAAACAATGGTGATTGATAATAATAAGACGGTCTTCATTTTTAATTTTGTTTAGGAGTTAAATGATCGGGATGCCATTTTTGTTATTTGATCATACAAAGATTGGCTACGATGAGGTGAGAATACAGACAACCAGGTGTCAGAAACCGACAAGGATAAGAAGTTCCCTTGAAGTGTATTCTAAAGTAAAGGGTACTTTCGAAGGTGCTTTGCGAAATGATCCCGGGAATTGGTGATGTGGCCCGACCGCTCACCGATCAGTTGTTCTCCGTTTACCCTTGCTAAATCAGTGTTACCGTTTACACCGGTTGTTTATTGGCCGTAATTTCTTTAATTTCAAATGCCTGTTAATAGTAGTGATGATCGCCGGCGGATCCCAAGATAACTGAAGATGATCATGAAAATTACAATCATAAAATTATGGGTATTCATACAAAAATGCCGAAAGGATTGAAACCTTTTTATCAGCGGGAATTATTGGAGTATCGTAAAGCTTTTGATAAGGGTTATTTCCAGGTTAGCTGGCGGCACCTGGAGCGGGCACATATCTTATCTCAGCCTTACCCGTTAGAGCATACAGCAGTCCATTGGAAAATGTTTCAGTTCGGCATTGCGCAAAAAAACAGGAAAGAGGTCCTGGGACAGATACCAAGGCTGTTGGCAGGTGGGGTTAAATCTTTTGTAGGTCACATTCCCGTTGGCAATACCGGCGGTGCTAATGTGCCTCCTTTAAAGCCCATGGAGATACCCGAAGATCTTGCGGCAATCATTAATATGAGTAAGACTAAATAACCGCCCCTTTCTTTTCCGCTTATTCCGGCCCTGTCCTGCTTAGTGCGGCAAGCCAAAACTTCCCTGCATTAATTGGTCGTGATGAGCGATGCCCGAGCGAAAACCCCCAGCAGGTTTAAGATATTTTGATGTCATCACCCGCATCATCGGTGAAAATGCACAATATGAAATCCGGGAAAATTACGTTCACCTGTTTTCCCTGGAATGCTGTTTTGATTCGGTAGGCGATTCATTAAAACTTTTACCAGAGTTTTCCAATAAGGGTATAGATCTTCATTGGTCGAAGCTGTGGCAGATATCATTCAAAGCGAAAAAGAATGATGACAAGAAAGCTTACGGAACGATGAATGTAGCAACATCGGGCCTATTCACTATTCACTATTCACCACACCCATTTCCCATTCACCACTCACCCGGTTAATCCTCCGTTTCATCATTGGGGGCATCCACGGGTTTACTCTGCGGTGACCCCTTTTGGCGCAGGAATATCGAGAGCGCCACGATTGCAAACACGGAAAGAAATTCACTCTGCCAATTTTGGAAAGACTCAAACCAGAAACGCGAGTCCTTCAGGTACTCCACATATCCTTTGACAGGCTGGCCCTGTAACAGGTTTTTCTCGTTTTCGTCATAACGACTCCCACAAAAGTGAAGGATGAAAGAAATAACAAATAATAACAGCAGCGAAAGGGTTAGTGAGTGTTTGTAAATCTGCAGGATCCACCCGCCCTTTTTTACAGGCCAGGGCGCGTTTTTTTTACCGGGGTCCGGCTCACGGTCCACCTCATCAGTACCGTCGAATTTTTTGGATTCAGAAGATCCTTTTTGGTAGAGAAAGATGGTTAGCCACACAAACAGCGCCATTTGTAAAAATTCGCTTTCCCAGTTTTCAAAAGTTGCCTGGCGAAAATGCCCGGAACCCAGGTAAACAATAAAACCCACAGTTTTGCCCCCTTCCTCAAGATTCTCCTTGTTGTATTCCTGTAACCCGAAATATACCTGGGCAACCATTGATAATAAAAAAAGCAAAAGGAATACGATAGATAGGCTGTTATTGCGGAGGAACTTCATAGGTGCAGTCATCCAAAAGATATGCCACTGAGTAAGATCCTTGCCTGTCCGACAGCTCAAGCCCAATTCATCGATTGTAGCTCATATTTCCCTACCACTCCCCACTTGCCACCAGCCTTTCAACGCCCCAACACATCACTCTTACTTCATCATGCACAATTCCGGGACTGGCACAATCTTTTCATTCAAATTTTCCTAAAACTTTTTTTATGGATAATCCAAACAAAAAGAAAGCTGACGGTAAACGTATCAGTAAACAGCCCCATGAAGTAGCTTACCAGGCAAAAAAAGCCGCCGCAGGCAATGGCAAAGAGGCCGGGTCTAAAAAAGCTACAAAAGCAAAGAAGGGATAATGCCGGCTACATGAAGCCGCCACAAAAAAATTACTGACCCTGGGCAAAAAATCCAGTTTCCCGGGATCCATATCCCCAATGCTCTGTACACTTACGCGTGAGCCGGTAACCAGTGATGAATTTATCCACGAGATCAAATTTGAAGGGTACCGTATCATTGGTTACCGGCACAACGCAAAAGTCCTTCCTGCCTCATGCAGCGGGCTGAAATATACGGCCAGGTACCCCACTATTGAACAGGCATTTAAAAAACTTCCCCTGGATTGCATTCTTTATGGCGAAGTGTGTGCGCTCAATGCAGAAGGCCTTCCGGAAGATACCCTGCAAAAACCACGGCTAACACCCCACAGGTTTTTTATGCCTTTGATATTTTGTGGCTGGATGGTTACTCCTTGATACACCTTCCCCTTACTGATCGTAAGAGAATCCTCGCGGATCTGCTCGCCGGCAACAAGTACATTAAGGATAAATGTTAACTACTGCCACGGAAGTTAAAACTATTGGAAAGCGAATTACAAGAACAGGCGATTTATTTGCAGCTGTCTTTAATGAAAAAATTGCCATGGGTAATAGTATGAAACCAGCCATCTATTTGTAATCACTTTCAATGTAACCCATTGCCTGGTGGGGAGGTTGATACAAAATTCACCTGGGGTGCAAGGAATCTTATTCAGATAATATCCCTATATCACGCAGGTAGCTGATGCCGGTGGCAGTTATTTGAAAACGCAGGTATGTCTTCCCATGTTCGTAATATTTCACGGGTTCTATAAAATTTTTGCTAAGCAATGGTTTAAGCGAAAGCATATCACGGGGTGTCCACGGCCCTGGTCGCTGCTTCAGGTAATATTCGTAGGCTTCCTGCAGTACGGTAAGTTGTTTTTCTTTCATAACACTATTTGATAGATCATTACGGGGAAATGAGCTGTATGCTTATTATGGGTACAACAATTTCGCCAGCTTTTCAATTTCTTTTATTCGGCAGCTTTTTTGTAATGGTTGAAACATGAAACCTTTCGATATCGGGGTGGATACCCCCCAGGGCCTGAGGTATTTTGATATCATCCCAAATGTGATCGGGGAGAATGCACAGTATGAGATATGGGAAAATAATAGACATATCTTTTCCCTCGAATGTTGTTTTGATGAAGTCGGGGACTCGTTGAAACTTTCACCCGGGTTTGCGGATAAAGGAATAGATCCTTCACTCCTGGAAGCCGTCGCCGAAATAATCCAAAGCGAAGAGTAGTAGAAGGGATAGGATATAGAACCAGCTCCCATTTGTTGCAAACCTGGAAAACGCAACCTGCTAACGCTATTCTTCAACACGAAAACCCACTCCTTACCCGCCAAATTCCAACTGGCACGCTAATTGACCTACTTTCCTCAGTCATATTATTTTGCGTTTTAAGAATGATTAAAACTTACTATTTTGGAAGCCAGGCTACAGTTCACTGTAGTTTTTTTTAAAATGTTACCTGAACCACACCATATCACATTAACCCTTCAAAACGCAGAGGAATTTGAATCATTGCTCACATTTCTCGAAGGTGCGGAGTGTAAGATGGAGCGGATGAACCAGGTGCAATTGACCGTCGTTTGTTATGTCGATGATTTTATCCTTTGCCTGGTTAAAAAATATGTGAACCCTTTTATTATCTATCATAACCACAGCCTCACTACGAATAAAACACCCTTTATCTCCGGCCATATTGTGCACAAAGCAGCCGGCCAGGGTGCCATCCATTGCTAACCCGTTTTTGTGGAATAATTTTCCAGGATAATGAAGCACTGCAAGAATTACCTGCAGGTTATTACATCACCTCCTGTGGTGAAGAAGAACGTTGTCAATCCGTTTGCATTTACGGTGAGGTGCCAGTCATTTTCCACAGTAAAATCAGCGTCCTTACCTTTAGCTATAAAGTTGCTGGTGGCGCGTTGCTGGTGCACATATTGGCCGTTAAAATTAACGGAGTTGGAATAGTTGAAAGTGGATGTAGTCACGTACTCTGTTCCTGATGTTCTGCCGTATCCCTTAACGTTGGAAAGATTGTAGTGTAAAACAAAGGTAATCTTCTTATCCGTTACTACCCCGCGTACCTGTACATGACCTATTCCGGCAAAATCTATAAATTCCCCTGCGCACTGGTTCCACGTAGAACTCAACATGGTAAAGGATTCACTGAAATTAATGGGTACGGCATTCACTGAATTATCACCAGGAAGTGCTTCTACGTTCTGCACCTGGTCCTGTGGCGAAACGGCTACATCTTTTTCGCAACCTGTGCCAAAAAATACTATTACTGCGGCTATTAGAATAACGTTTTTCATGATCGTAAGTTTTAGTTAAATAGTTTTATTGCAGTACCAACCGTGGTACAAAACAAAAATAAGGTGAGGGGAAGCTGGATGCCAGCGAGAATGAGTAAGTTGAAATGAGACGAGGGTAAACTGTTGTAACGGAATGAGTAAATTGAAAACGGGGGGATGTGAATGGGAGCAATTGCGCTGCCATACCTTTCCAGCCGGAATGATAGTTATCTTCCCTTACCTGGTTGCAGCTTTTTAAGTAACATTTCTTTGCGGCTGCGGGAAACATCAATGGTTGAACCATCACTCATGACTAAATAGCCGCCTTCTCCCTTACTATATTTTTCTACTTCATTTAAGTTTACCAAAAAAGAGTGATGAACCCTGGCAAAAGAAAAATCTTCCAGCATTCCTTCTATGTCTTTTAGCGTACGGGAAGCTGTTATTTTCTCTTTATTTTTTAAAGAGAAGATAGTGTAGTTGTCATCAGCTTTGCAGCTGATCACTGAGTCTACCGGTATCATTTGAAGCCCGTCCATTGTCGGGATAGCAATTTTAAACACTGGTACAGCCGGCAGTTTTAAATGCTGCAATAAAATTTCTATTTGTTGAGGCAAGGGATGTTGCATTCTTTTCGCAGCTTTTTGCACCGCAGTTTGTAAAGCTTCCCTTTCTATTGGTTTTAATAAGTAGTCAAGCGCACTAAATTGAATGGCCTTAATGGCATATTGGTCGTAACTGGTAGTAAAGACCAATTCAAAATTGATTGCCGGTAACTTCTCCAGTAATTCAAAGCCATTCATGTGCGGCATTTCAATATCTAAAAAGAGCAGTTGAGGTGGTTCCCTGATGATGCTCTGCAACCCCGTGAGAGCAGAAGTGCAGATATCCAGCACTTGCACGGCAGGGCAGTAGCGCTCCAGCAGTGTAGCCAAAGACTCGCAGCTAAAAGGTTCATCATCTACAATTGTGGCAGTGATCATTGCTGTATAAATTTTCAGATCAATTTACTTCGGTCATATCCTGGTGTTGAATTTTTAGAATCACCTTCGTTCCGGCCGAATACCCGGATTGGTCTGTGATATCTTCGATGGTAAAAAATGTTTGTCCGCCGATGTCCCTGTTCAGCAGCGCAAGGCGTTCAGTTGTTATTTGCAATCCCAGTGATTTATTTTTTTGTGCAGACTTGCTTTTTATCACAGCGGCATTTTTTCTGCCAATTCCATCATCAGTAATTATGCAGGTCAGGATATTGTTCTCAAGGCTGAGTTCAATATCCAGGTGGCCATTTCCTTCCTTGTGCATGAGCCCATGCCAGATAGCATTTTCTGCAAAAGGTTGCAGCAGTAGGGGAGGAATGAAAATACCGGAAGGCTCAATCTCATTTCTAAAACTAATATTATAGTTGAACGAATATTGGAACCGAAGCCGCTCCATTTCCAGGTAAAGCCGCAGCATTTCCAGTTCATCTTCCAGGGATATGAAGGTTTTTTTAGAATTGTTAAGTACCATCCGTATGAGCCTTGAAAATTTAGTAAGGTAATCAGATGCGGCCTCGCTTTCATTTTTTAAAATAAAACGGTTGATCGAGCTGAGGCAATTAAAGATAAAATGTGGGTTCATTTGTGCACGCAATGCCTGCATTTCAAGTTCAATCTTTTGCTGCTGGAATTCTGCTAATTGTTTTTCATTTTCCGACTGCTCCAGTTGATGCCGGAATTTCTGCTGAAGCCTCCAGCGTACCAGGCTATAAATCAGCGCCACGATCGCCAGCACAGCAGCGATCCGAAACCACCAGCTTTGCCACCATGGCGGTGTCACAACCAGGTGAATACTTTTATTCGTCCATATACCATTGCTATTGGCACCTTTTACTCTAAAAACGTATTTGCCGGGGGGAACATTGTAGTAGATCGCTTTCCTTTCTGATCCAGCCTCGTTCCATTGTTCATCATAATTCTCCAACATAAAAAAGTGGCGGTTGTCTTCCGGGCTGCTGTAATCAATCACTGCAAAAGTGAAAACGAATGCATTTTGATTGTGCCGCAAGCGGATTTGCGTGGCATCCCATAGTGGTTCATTCAACACGCTATCCTTTCCGGACCGGTTAGCTCTTCCGGCCAGCCTGAAATCTGTTAATAAAATGTCCGGGGACTTTGTCGCCCTGTTTGCTTCTCCAGGGGGGAAAACAAAATACCCTGAATTAGTGCCGAAGAACAATTTTCCATCAGTGCCTTTGTAGGAAGACCCTATGCACAATTGGTTGCCGGTAATCCCATAGTTTTTCCCGTAGATCCTGGTAACCTGTCGCCTTGTATTAAGTGTTACAATTCCCGTTGATGTCACCAACCAAAGGTTTTGTTGATCATCTTCTGTAATGGATCGGATAAATGTAAATGTAGAGTGCGTGGCTGAATCCGAATACGGTTCAAAATCATTAACGGCGCTGTTGTATTTAAATAGCCCTTCATCCCCGCCTGCCCATAATATACCGGCGGCATCCTCATGTAAGTCGTGAATTCCCTTGCCTTCCAGGAAACTTTTGAAGGTTCCGGTCGCAGTATTCAGCAAATGAATATCGCCGATCATTACGCAGCCTGCCCATACCTGGTGTTTCCTGTCTTCCAGCACTACGTTTACGATATTTAAACCAGGTGAGCTGCTATCTCCGGGATGAAAAATGAATCGCCTGAACGAACCATTGTTGCGCTCCATACGATTCAAACCTTTCAAAGTACCTACCCACAACTGAGAAAAACTATCCTCGTACACGGTGAGTATAACATTATGACTCAGGCTTTTGCTATCTTTTTCATTGTGCCTGTATGTTTTAAAAATTTTAGCGGGCGCATTCCAGGATCTTAAGCCATCCGGCGTGCCCAACCATAGATTGCCCTGGCGGTCTTTAGTGATCACCCCTACAGGTATGCCCGTTAATTCATACGGGGTCCGCGTATCATTGAGGGTATTGATATAGCCGCGGTCAGAAGGCTGTTGAATGACCAGCCCTTTTTCTGTTCCCAGCCAAACACTACCATCGGTATCCTCATACATCGCGAATACACCGTTATCGGTCCTGTAATGTGGAATGGTCTTTTCGCGGGCGGTTACCCGGTAAATGTTGCCGAATAAACTACTGATCCACATTACGCCATCTTTTGATCTAAAACCCGCCCATGCCGTATGATCGGTAAAGGCTCCGGCTGTATCTTTTTGAGCAAAGTAGTGGCTTACTTTTTTGGTGTCCGGGTTATAAATGTTTAATCCCTGTTCTACAGTACCAATCCATATAGCGCCAGCCGGATCTTCGGTGATAAAACTAATATGGTCCAGGGGGGCCGTTTTGTTTATAGGGGGACGGCTAAGCTTTTCCGGTTTAGTCGCATCATAGCTGTGACGCGTAAAATGGCCGGTCTCCCTGTTCATGGTATGTAATCCATCTCCCGCAGTACCTATCCAGAAATTCCCTTTGCTGTCTTCAAAAATAGCCCTCACTTTATTGTTTGCAAGACTTTGAGGATTTTTGGGATCATGTAAATAGCGGGTAAAGGTTCCTGTATTTTTATCAAAAAGGTTTAACCCGCCATCTTCTCGTTTGACTTTATCATTGTTGTAAACACTGCCAGTCCCAATCCAAAGCCTACCACTTCTATCTTCATAAATAGAAACTACTTCATTGCTACTAATACTTTTTGAATCGTTTGGCAGATAGCGATAATGTTGAAATGTACCAGTTGAAGGTTCATACTTGCTAAGTCCTTCATTAGTACCCACCCAAAGTATTCCAGTTTTATCAACTAATAATGTAGTAACATGATCACTGCCAAGACTTCCTGGGTTATTCCTTTGATTACGAAAATGTGTAAAGATGCCTGTTGAAGGGTCGAAACGATCCAGTCCAAATCCCTGGGTACCGATCCATATATTCCCTTTTAAATCTACAGCTATTGTTTCAAGTGCATCAGTTGCTAATGAATTTTTGTCCAGTGGATTGTTTTTAAAAGAAATCATTTGATAACCATCGTATCGAAAAAGTCCTCTCTTGGTAGCCAGCCATATAAATCCCTGTGCGTCTTGAACCATGCCGGTAACATGTTCAAAAGTTTTTCCAATTGGTGGCTGAATCTTATTAAAAGTTATTTCCTGTGAATATGCCCCCAAATTTGTTAAAAGCATAAGAACAAGCAGGAAATGCCTATGAAAAAGTTTCATAAATGATTTTTTCAATAATCATTAAAGCTGGTATATTGGTATATAAATCTAATTTCCAGTGGCTACTTTTTTAAAAATAATTTATCACGCTGGTAATTCAATTTTGAATTCCGATCCTTCGCTTTCCCTGGTTTCTACTTTCAACTCTCCGCCATGTGCTTTTACAACATCATAACTTAAACTCAATCCCAATCCAGTTCCCAGGCCCGTAGGTTTAGTAGTAAAAAAAGGTTGGAAAATCTTATCCTTGATTGCTATGGGAATTCCGTTGCCGTTGTCGGTAACTTTTATTTCTACTTTACCATTCATTTTTTTTGTGGAAACAGAGACAGCTGGTTTAAAGTTGTCACCCTGAGCTTGTCGAAGGGTGTTTTTCTCTTTAACGGCATAAAATGCATTTGTAATTAAATTCAGCATCACCCTTCCAATATCCTGTGGTATGACATTGATATTTCCAATTGTTTCATCATAATCTGTTTTCATTGAAACATTGAATGTTTTGTCTTTGGCTCTTATTCCGTGATAAGCCAGTCTTAAATATTCATCTGCCAGTGCATTAATGTCTGTTGCTTCTTTTTGTCCGCTGTTGATGCGGCTGTGTAGCAGCATTCCTTTTACAATGGCATCTGCTCTTTTACCATGGTGATTTATCTTTTCCTGGTTTGCTATTACATCATTTGCAATTTCTTTAGCATCATCGATATTGCCGTTTTCCATTTCATCTTTCATCTCTGCTAACAATTCTTTATTTACTTCAGAAAAATTATTGACGAAATTTAAAGGATTTTGAATTTCATGGGCAATGCCGGCCGTGAGCTCTCCGAGGGATGCCATTTTTTCGGATTGGATGAGTTGGGCCTGGGTG
>JAKFCK010000247.1:0-13354 GCA_036676685.1 Chitinophagaceae bacterium
CTGCTCTATGGTAATTCTGACGACGTAAAAATAGGACAGTGGGTATTAGCCATTGGTTACCCGTTGAACCTGGAAACTACGGTTACAGCTGGTATAATTAGCGCAAAAGCACGTAGCCTTGGCTTAAACCGCGACAGGGATGGTAAAGCTGACAACGCAGTAGAATCTTATATCCAGACGGACGCTGCGGTGAATTCCGGCAACAGTGGCGGAGCCCTTGTGAATACGGATGGCAAGCTTATCGGTATTAATTCCGCCATTGCTTCCCCTACCGGTTATTACTCCGGGTATTCTTATGCTATACCGGTGAATATTGTGAAAAAGGTAGTGGATGATATCATCAAATACGGAACAGTGCAGCGGGCCTATCTTGGCATTCAATATTCGAATGCGAGTGATATGTCAGAAGAAGAAAAGAAAGCAAGAGGTATCCCCGCAAATGCTTTCGGTATCTATGTGCAGGATGCTACTGCGGATGGCGGTGCTTATGCAGCCGGTATTCGTAAGGGAGACATCATTACCGGCATTAACGGGGTAATTGTATCCAGTGGCGCAGAAATGCAGGAGCAGGTTAGCCGTTACAAACCCGGTGATAAGATCAACCTGGCTTACCTGAGAAATGACAAACCTGTGAGCAGCGTGATCACTTTAAAAAACCGGGCCGGTAATTATGAAGTGGTAAAAGCTGATGTAGCTGTAGATCTTTTAGGCGCTGAACTGGTAAGCCTGGATACCAAAAAAGCAAAAGAACTCGGCATCAATGGCGGGGTGATCGTAAAGAAAATAAAAAGTGGTGCTTTAAATGATCAAACCAGGATGAAAGACGGATTTATCATTCTTAAGATAAATAATAAGCCGGTTGTAAGTGTCGATGACCTGAAAGCAGCTGTTGCCTCGGCCAAAAGTTTTACTATCAGCGGATTTTATCCGGGTTATGATGGATTGTATGAATACCCGGTTACTCTCGACGAGAATAATTGATAAGCTCTATTATAAAAGGAAAGTCCCGGAAAAAACTCCGGGACTTTTTTTATAGTTGCACTGATTTAAAGATCATTGGAAAGCACGAGGTACTCACCCGGTGTCAGGTCCACGATCCCTCCTTCACCCAGGTATTGTTTTTCACCGGAAAAAACGTTCGTGTAGTGGCCATGGATATGTTCTGTAGAGAAATGGAATTCCACATCTTTATCATCCATGTTGATCAATACGATTATAACACTACTATCCATACGGCGGTAAAACGCAATGACTTTTTTTTGAATCGCTCCCTCTATAAAAACCGGGCGGCTAAATTTGCCGGCGGCTATGGCCTTGCTTTTACTGCGCAGGGTCAATAAAGTTTTATAGAAGTCATGTAGTGCTACCTCCCCGCTCCAGTCAATAGGATCCTTGTCAAAAAAAGCAAGTCTCTTGTTGAGGGGAAGTTCTTCGCCACTATAGATAAGCGGGATGCCATGCCAGGTCGCGTTAAACACGGACAGCGCTTTCACATAACCGTTGTATTTTTCAAACGAAGTACCATTCCAGCTGTTCTCATCATGGTTGCTGGTAAAAAACATATGCAAAGCATCATGCGGAAATCCTTTGTCGTAATAGTTAAGGGTTTCTACCAGTGCCTCAAAAGGTTTGTGCCCTTTGCAGAAATCTTCTGTATCATGCATCCACCGCCAGCCGAAAGAGATATCAAAGGCCTTGTGGTAGTCGATCTCTTCTGTTTCCGCCAGCCAAACGAGGTTTTTTTTCAGTGGCGTGATCTGCGTGCGGGCATTGACCCAAAAAGCCAGGGGGGTCAGGTGAGCAAGGTCTGCCCGGAAACCATCGATATCGAAATCGGTGACCCAGTATTTCATTGCATCGATCATCGCCTGCTGTTCACCGGGATTGTTATGGTTGATCTGTATAACGTCATCCCAGTCATAAGGCGCCTGGAACTGACCTGCTTCATCCCGTACGAAATATTCCGGGTGAGTCACCGTCCACACATTATCCCATGCGGTATGGTTGGCCACCCAATCCAGGATCACTTTCATGCCCAGCTGGTGAGCAGCATCCACCATTTCCATAAAATCTGTTTTACTGCCGAATTCCGGATTCACATCGGTAAAATCTTTAATGGAATAATAACTGCCCAGGGTACCCTTCCGGTTTTTTAGCCCGATGGGATGAATCGGCATCATCCATAAAATTTCCACCCCCATATCTTTGAGCCTGGGCAATTGTGTTGTAAAAGCCCTGATCGAACCATCAGCACTGTATTGCCGGAGATTTACCTCGTAAAGGTTGGAAGCCGCCAAATATGCGGGTTGTGTAAAGAATGTCAATACAAATAATTATTAAATGATGAAGCAAAAATAAGCAGGGCCGGTTTGATTGCAACCAACCTTGTACCTTTGTGTTTGTTATCTTATACAATGAAGCAATTTACTATACCTTTTACATATCGGAGCCCCCTAATTTCTGCCATTAAAAATAAACGCAGGGAACAGGATAAAATGAAAAAAGACTTCAGTCCAACCCTGCTTGATTTTGGAGGTGTGCAGATCTATCTTGCCCGTCATTTTGGTTTTTGCTACGGCGTGGAGAATGCTATTGAAATAGCTTTCAAAACAATTGATCAAAACCCGGGAAAAAGAATTTTCCTGCTCAGTGAAATGATCCACAACCCGCAGGTAAATGCTGATCTTATAGAAAGAGGAGTAAAATTCCTGCAGGATACAAAAGGTAAGGAACTGGTTTCTTTTGATGAGCTTAACAGCGAGGACATCGTGATCATCCCGGCTTTTGGCACAACCCTGGCCGTTGAAAAAAAACTCAACGACAAAGGCATACATACACAACAATACAATACCACCTGCCCTTTCGTGGAAAAAGTGTGGAACCGGAGCGAACAGATCGCCCGCAAAAATTATACGGTGGTGGTTCACGGAAAACCCACCCATGAAGAAACAAGGGCTACATTTTCCCATGCTGCGGCCAACACGCCTTCCCTTGTGATCAATAACATGGCGGAAGCGGTAGAACTCAGTAAATTTATTACAGGTGAGAGAAAACCGGAGGAGTTTTATACAACATTTGCCGGCAGGTATTCTGAGCATTTTGATGCAGAAAAAGACCTGCAAAAAATTGGCGTGGTCAATCAAACAACCATGCTTGCAAGTGATACACAAGGCATCGCAGATTTCCTTAAGCAGGTAATGATCTCTACATTTCGATTAGACAGCAGCAACCTGGAAGAAAGATTTGCCGATACGCGGGATACCTTATGTTATGCGACGAACGATAACCAGTCTGCTGTGTACAGTTTATTGTCTCAGGATGCTGATCTTGCGATTGTGGCCGGGGGATACAACAGTAGTAATACGAGTCACCTGGTAGAACTTTGCGAAGAAAAACTGCCCACTTATTTTATCAATGATGCAAGAAATATCCTTACGAAGGAAAATATTCTGCATTATGATCTGCACGCCGCTGCAGAGAAGATCACTACCGGTTATTTACCAGCCACAAATCCTGTAAAAGTGCTACTCACCAGCGGCGCCAGTTGCCCGGACGCACTCGTAGAACAAATAATTGAAAAAGTTGCCGGGTTATTTTCCTCCGAAATTGATTTGGAACAATTACAGGAGCAATTTATGTGAGCTTAAAGTACCTTGGCCACCAGCTTCAGTGCTATGTCCAACTGCTCAATCATATCTATGTTAGTGTTATCCAGTAAAACGGCATCGTCGGCTTTGCGAAGTGGACTCACTTCCCGATGGGAATCGATATAATCCCTCATTTCCAGGTTTGCTTTCACTTCTTCGATGGTGATATTGGGATTTTTCTCAAACATCTCTTTAAAGCGGCGCTCAACCCGTACAGCGATATCCGCCGTCATAAATATTTTGAGTTCAGCATCAGGGAAAACTGTCGTACCGATATCACGTCCATCCATCACGATGCCTTTCTTTAAGCCCATCTTCTGCTGAGCAGCTACCGCAAACGCCCGTACCGCGCCAATTGCGGCGACATCACTCACTTTTTCTGCCACCACCATATCACGGATCACGTACTCCACATTTTCATCGTTCAGGTATATTTCGGATTGCTCAGATTTGGGATTGTGTTCAAAATGTAACTCTATCATTCCAAGTGCTGCTACCACGTCCTTTTCATCTGTCCAGTCCACGTGGTTTCTCAGGAAATAAAGCGTAATAGCCCTGTACATTGCACCACTGTCAATATACACATAACCAAGTGACTTTGCGAGTTGTTTGGCGAGCGTACTCTTGCCACAGCTGCTCCATCCGTCAATTGTAATAATTATTTTTTTTGCCATCTGCCTGCAAAAATGGATTAAAAAAAAAGGATAGCAAAATGTAGTTTAGGCCGGAACACTGCATAAGCCCTGCCAGGCGGGTGTGAAACATGTTCCCGCCCCCGCGCATATGTGCTAATTGTGGGTAATCCCGGCGGTAGGTTCACTCTTTTCCAGGCACAGCTTTATATATGACCTGATATGATTAATGCTGGAAGGTTTTTCAATATAACCTATCGCGCCAAGTTCCGCGGCTTTTTCTTCAATGTTGTGCGAAGCGGAGAATAATATAAAGGGGATCCTGAAGCCTGGTATAGCAGTATGAATTGTTTTTAAGATCTCCTCGGAATTGCTGTCACCGATAAAATGATCAATAATGATGAGGTCAGGATTAAATTCCTGTAGTTGTTGAGTAATGTCTTTAATACTTGAATTGCTTTTAACTATAAAATCTTTCCCAAGAATTAGTTCGGTTATTTCCAGCAGTTCTATGTTATCGTCCAGGAGATATATTTTTTTCATTTAGAAATTTTAATTGGAAAGCTGGTTCTTATTGATCCAGAAATCATACACGGTTTGTACGGTTTGCTTGAGACTGTTCATGCCCACTGGCTTCACCAGGTAAGCGTTGGCCCCATTCAGGTAGGCATTCTTCACATCCTGGGGATTATCTGAAGAAGAAAAGATCACCACAGGAATATGTTTAGTTGCCGTGGATGATCGGATATATTTCAGAAACTGCATCCCACTCATTCCAGGTAAATTGTAATCCAACAGGATCAGTTTTACTTTTTTATAAGGACCATTTGCTACATTGTTCTCCAGAAATTGTTTGGCCTGTATTGCATCTTTGGCGTATTGATAATTAAGCTTAACATCAAGCTTATTCACTGCAAGGTTTACAAAATCAATAAAATCTTCATTATCCTCTATATAGAACAAATCGATCTCTTTTTCACTGCTGTCCATCTTTTTGTTTTTTTAAACATATATAAAATACTGTGCCACTTTCCGGTTCACTTTCATACCATATCCGTGATTGATGTTTTTCTAATATACTTTTAACAATTGCCAGGCCCACACCAGTGCCTTCGTAGGTGTTGGCGTTATTCATTCTTTTAAAAAGGCTGAATATCTGGTCACCGTTTTTCATATCGATACCAATCCCATTATCAGATACCCTATAAGTCGTTTCCTCGGTATCTTCCCGTGCGTTTATAATAACTTGTGGTTTTCTCTTCAGGGAACTGTATTTAACTGCATTGCCGATGATATTGCTGAAGACCTGGTACATCATTGTATAATCCCCATAGATATCAGGCACATTTTCAATAATGATCTCGGGGTTTGAGCGTTGATAGCTGTTCAAAAGGTCTTCCCGGATGCCGTGTAACATCTCTTTCATATTTATTTTCTCAAACCTTACGTGCTGCCTGCCTATCCTTGAATAACTCAGCACCTCTTTGATGAGCAGGTTCATTTTATCTGCCCCCCTGATGATCTTCCGGAGCATCGGGGCTGATTCACTTCCTTTTTCGACTGCATCCTCCAGAAGGATCTCTGCATAATTTTTTATCGAAGCCAGTGGAGTTTTCAGGTCGTGTGAAATAGTGAAACTAAAAGTATCCAGTTCGTCATAGGCCTGCTTTAACTGTTCATTCAGTTTACGCACCTGGTTAGCGCGCTCGTTGATGATATGTACCAACTCTTCGCGAAGTTTCATCGCCCCGGCTATTTCATTGCTGTTCCAATGTTCAGATACAGCGGTTACTTCCTGCAGGTACACTGCAAAGGATCGCCGCGGACTGAGCGCCATTACGCCCTCACTGTTCAACTCCACAGGTTTTTCCGGGTTACCTGCCCACTTCACAATTTTTGGTATCTCCTTTTTAAACCAGAAAATATACTCGTTTAATTCCCGTGATATTGCACAACTCATCAGGCCACTTGCTACCTCTTTGTATGCAAGGGCACCAGGTAATTCATTGGAAAGATTATTTGTCTGGAAAAACTGGTTCTTGTTATAATATTTCATCCAGGCGGCGATGTCCTGTATCTCATCTTCCGTGGGGGTTTCACCAAGCGTATAGATCTTGTCCTCAAACAAAAGTGCTGCGCCGGTGGCTTCTGTAATAGAAAGAATGTTATGGTCGCCATTCATCAATACTGCTGGTATGTCCCAGTCCTTCCGGATGGAGGATAACATACTTATAATGCGGTCGTTAAAATCATTTCGCTGTTCTTTGTTTTCTTCCGTTTCCCTGAATAATAAAGAGGTGGACAGTAACTGGCCGATGATCTTACAACTGTTTCTTCTCCGGTAGTCAATCAGTTTTGGGCTATAATGGTGGCAGGCGATAAGGCCCCAAAGCTCACCGTTAGCAATGAGAGAAACACTAAAACTGGCGTCTACACCCATGTTTTTAAGGTACTGTATATGTATCGGTGAAACTGCCCGTAGCACGGAGTCCGTAAGGTCCAGGGCTGTATGCAAAGTGTCTTCATCTTTGACCAGGATATGCGCATCTGTTGAATAAACATCCGCGATGATCCTCACCAGGTTTTTCTTATATAATTCCCGCGCCTGCTTAGGAATGTCTGATGCCGGGTAATGAAGGCCATAAAAAGATTCAAGACCTTCATTCAGATCCTCCGCAACCACTTCCCCATGGCCGTCCTCTGCAAAACGGTATATCATCACCCGATCGTAACCAATGATCTTTTTTACCTGCTCCACGCAAAACGTAAGGGTTTCTTTCAAAGTCTTTGCGCCTAATATCCTTGTAAGCATACTACCCATAATATCCTGCACATCCGCATCCTTGTCGTCTACCACCGGTTCCAGCTCCAGCAGGATGTTATCCTTTGAATGATGCACGATGAGGTGGTATGATTTACCTGCCGATGTGTTTACGATGAATCCCGATTCGGTTGAACTCATACCCGCTTCGTGTAATTCCAGGTAGGCGTCCAGGTTCGTGCCCGGATTGGATAAGTCCAGGATGAAAAGTAACTCTCTCAATGACCTTGTAAGTACTGCAGCGGGAGGTATATCAAAATGATGCTGAACGTTATCACTTACATGAGTAATAACAAGTTTTGCGCGGTCCAGGGCAAAAAGTACACCGTGGGACTGGATCTTACCGGGAATATGTATGGGTTCTTTGTCACAATTGGTCAAATCAACTTGCTGTGGGATGCTTTCCTTCATTTGTCGCCAGTTTTTCTTTTAGCCATTTATCAAAAAGTAAAAAAGTTGATTGAACACTTTCAACTATGGTGCCGTTGTAATCGGGGTGATCATTTTCCTGGAGCCGGGCTAGAAATTCCTTCCACATGGCTCCGGTCTTATCCCCGTACCCATTAAAAAATCGTAAACCTGCCTTGCTGTCGAGCTTTCCGGCAATCATTTTAGAGATGATCTTGCCGCCAAGTGTAGATCCTTCCAGCACGTAGAGTGCCCCCACGGCTTCAGCGTGGGATTGGATAACCGGCAGGTCTTCACAAAATTCCTGCCGGGCATGACCGCCCAATTCGACCAGGTCTTTTTCCAGAAGGGATGCGTTTCGACGTAACCCGATATCCGGGATCCTGCTTCGATCAATATGCAACATTATTTTTTCCTGCACCGGAAGCACGTAGCCATAAAAGGCCTGCAACAAAAGGGTATAATCCTCCCTGGATTTTATACGATCAATGTAAGGTAAAAGTGTGTTCTCGAGATCCTGGTGTTCTTGGCCTGAAGAGGCCCTTATTTGTGTGATGAGCATGTCCTGTTTTTTCGAAGATATAGAAATGAGTGTTCCGAATTTATTTTCGCCGATAGCAAAATTTATTCACTGTTTTTGCCCATAGTTATACCCTAATCCTTCTGGGGAATAATTTCCCCCAACCTTGTTAATTTATCCTCATCCCTGCCGAAAAAAAAACCGCCTGTTTGCACAGGCGGTAGTTATTATCAATTGTCTTTTTAGGATTAAGCTTCAGACTTTTTCTCTTTTTTCTTAGGTTCCTCTTTCAACCTGAACTTGATTTTCTGTTCTTCTTTATCCAGTTCTGCGATCATTGTATCTCCGGCTTTAATGGTCATGTTCAGGATCTCTTCCGCAAGGGGATCTTCCAGGTATTTTTGAATTGCCCGGTGCAACGGCCTTGCGCCAAACTGGCTGTCGTAACCTTTTTCTGCAATAAAGTCTTTTGCCTCTGCGGAAAGTTCCAGGGAAAAACCAAGGTTACTCAATCTCACCATAACTCCTTTCATCAGTATGTCGATGATCTCGAAAATATTCTCCTTGGACAATGAATTAAAAATCACAATGTCATCGATCCTGTTCAGGAATTCCGGGCTAAATGTGCGCTTAAGTGCTTTTTCGATAATGGCCTTATTGTTCTCATCCGCATTTTCCATCCTGTTTGCCGTTGCAAAGCCCACACCATCCCCAAAATCCTTTAACTGGCGCGCGCCAATATTGGAGGTCATAATGATCATGGTATTTTTAAAATCTACTTTCCTGCCAAGGCCATCTGTGAGCTGCCCGTCATCCAGCACCTGTAATAAAATATTATAGATATCGGGATGCGCTTTCTCAATCTCGTCAAGTAAGATGACACTGTAAGGTTTGCGTCTAACCCTTTCCGTAAGCTGACCGCCTTCCTCATACCCTACATAACCCGGAGGCGCTCCGATAAGCCTGCTCACGGTAAATTTCTCCATGTATTCACTCATGTCAATACGAATGAGGGAGTCTTCACTGTCAAACATCTGGCGGGCCATGGAGCGGGCCAACTCTGTTTTACCCACACCTGTAGGACCCAGGAAGATAAATGTCCCGATCGGTTTTTTAGGATCTTTCAGTCCAACGCGGTTGCGCTGAATAGCTTTCACTACTTTAGTGATGGCATCCTGCTGGCCTACGACGGCACCTTTCAGATCGTCTGCCATCCTGCGTAATTTATCTGTTTCCGCCTGCACCATACGCTTAACTGGTATACCGGTCATCATGTGCACGACCTCGGCAATATCCTCTTCTTCTATTGGGTAACGTTTATGTTTACTCTCTTCTTCCCAGTCACTTTTTGCTTTTTCCAGGTCTTCCTGCAGGCGTTTTTCTGTATCCCGGAGGCTGGCTGCTTCTTCAAATTTCTGGCTCTTCACCACTTTATTCTTTTCCAGCTTGATATCTTCTATTTTCTTTTCCAGGTCGATGATCGTTTCCGGAACGTTGATGTTCTTGATATGTTTTCTCGCACCTACTTCATCCATTACGTCGATTGCTTTGTCAGGTAACAAACGATCGGTCATGTAACGATCACTCAGCTTCACACAAGCCTCCACCGCTTCCTGGCTGTACAATACATTGTGGTAATCCTCGTATTTACTTTTAATATTGTTTAATATCTCAATGGCTTCTGTAACAGATGGCTGTTCTACCAGCACTTTTTGAAAACGCCTGTCCAGTGCACCATCTTTTTCAATGTGCATACGGTATTCATCCAGCGTGGAGGCACCGATACATTGTAATTCCCCACGCGCCAGGGCGGGCTTAAAGATATTTGATGCATCCAATGATCCGCTTGCGCCACCTGCGCCAACTATAGTATGTATCTCATCAATGAACAGGATCACATCCCTGTTCTTCTCCAGTTCATTCATGATGGCTTTCATACGCTCCTCAAACTGGCCGCGGTATTTTGTTCCCGCCACTAAAGCAGCAAGATCCAGGCTCACCACTCGTTTATCAAACAACACACGGGAAACTTTTCTCTGCACGATACGAAGCGCCAGGCCTTCCACGATAGCTGTTTTACCCACACCTGGTTCACCGATAAGTATGGGATTATTCTTTTTACGACGGGACAGGATCTGGGAAACTCTTTCAATCTCTGTCTCCCTGCCTACTATAGGATCCAGGGATCCGTTTTCTGCCAGGCGGGTAATATCCCTGCCGAAATTATCCAGTACCGGTGTTTTTGTTTTTGGCTGGTTGGCAGCACCCGGTTTGGACTGCCGTTGCTGGCCATATTGTTTTCTTTCTTCATCAAATTCATCATCGTCGTTGTATTCTGCCTGCGGTGGCGGGGTGCTGGTTACAAATCCCAGTTCATTTTTAAACGCGTCATAATCCAGGCCGTACTGCTCCAGTATCTGGGTAGCTATGTTTTCTTTATTTTTTAAAATGGAAAGCATAAGGTGCTCACTCTCTACGGTGGTGCTTTTTAAAGCCTTAGCTTCAAGTACCGTAATACGAATCACTTTTTCTGCCTGCTTGGTCAATGGAAGCGAATTTATGTTTGCAATATTTTTCCCGGTTTTATCCTTTACCGCTAATTCAATTTCTTTCCTGAGTTCATACAGGTCTACACTTAGCGATTTCAGGATCTTTATGGCGGTATTTTCCCCATCTCTTATCAGGCCTAACACAAGGTGTTCGGTGCCAATAAAATCATTGCCCAACCTCAAAGCCTCTTCCCTGCTATACGATATGATTTCTTTTACTTGTGTGGAAAAATTGTTGTCCATTCTGAAAAGTTTAATTGATACAATAATAACGATTATTTACCTGTATTAGTTTGTTAAAAATTACAAATGTTGATATGTTGAAAAGTTCAATTATAAGGAGGAGCAGGCCTTAAATTATCTTAAGCTCTTAAGAATTTTTCAGAATATTCTTTTTAAAAAGTTCACATTCAAAATTTGCATTATTTTACAGCTTGCACGTAAAACATCAATTAATGAATGTCAAAATAGATACCAAAGAAAAATTCAGCGTTATAACACCGGTTGAACCTGAGATTCCTGCTAATATGACAGAAGAACTCGGGGAACTCCTGCTGCATTACCTCAGCAAAGAAGTGCCCCACCTGGTGTTGAATATGCAGGAAGTAAAAGAGATAGACGAAGCCACCGCCAACAAAATTGCGGATATCCAGCAGGAATTCTATGAAAACAATGCCTCCTTCGTGGTATGTGCTTTACAGGAAAAGGTTGAGGCCCAATTTGAAAAAGGGGATCTGCTGGAGTTAATGAACATTACACCCACAGAATCGGAAGCCTGGGATATTGTGCAGATGGAAGAGATAGAAAGGGAGCTTATGGGTGATTTTGATGAAGAAACAAATTAAGTTCAAGCAGCATTATGACATGCACAGAAGTCTAAACGCTAAATTAACCAACTAAATACTTTTACTTGCTCGCACTCACCATACTCGGAAACAATTCAGCTTTACCTGCTTTTGGAAGAAACCCGACAGCCCAGGTTTTGCAAACCCAGGAGGAGGCGTACCTGATAGATTGTGGCGAGGGCACGCAAATGCAACTGGCCAAATACAAGATCAAACGCAGCAAGATCACCCATATCTTTATCTCGCATCTTCATGGAGATCATTATTTTGGCCTGATAGGCCTGCTGACGAGCATGGGGCTGCTGAACCGTACTACCGACCTGCATTTACATGCACCCGCACTTCTCAAAGACATCCTGGACATTCAGCTGCAGGCGGCCCATGTCAACCTTCCCTACACCATTCATTTTCATCCCCTTGGGGAGGATTGTTTAATATCCGACGATAAGAAAATAACCGTGGAATGTTTTCGCGTTAAACACCGGATCGAGTGCTGGGGCTTTTTATTCCGGGAGAAAAAAAATCCGCGCCATATTGACCCGGAAAAGGTAAAAGCTTACGAAATTCCGGCCGCTTTTTATGAGGCATTACAACAGGGGCACCATTATACTAATAAAAAAGGAACGGTCATTCCCAATGAAGAAATGACGGTGCCTGCTACGCCTCCTAAATCCTATGCCTATTGTGCAGACACCTTGTATGATGAATCCCTTGCCGAAAAAGTAAAAGGTGTAGACCTACTATACCATGAAACAACCTATCTTAAAGATTTTGAAGAAAAGGCGATCGAACGCTTTCATTCCACCACGGAACATGCGGCCAACATTGCGCTCAAAGCGGGGGCAAAAAAACTTATCATCGGGCATTTTTCTTCCAAATATGAGGAACTGGGGGAATTCCTGGTGGAAACTTCCGCTATATTCCCTCAAACTGAGTTGGCACTGGAAGGCACTTGCTACCCGATTTAATTTAGTGGAATCGGGTAATTGGTCCAGTCTGCCATGATGAACTTGTAAAACTCCGGGAACCATTTTCGCCATGCGGCTTCATTATGCCGGGCATTGGGATCTGTTACAGAGTAAACAAGGGCTGCCGAATGTGTGCCAAGGTGTTGCATAACTTTGTACATATCTTCCACAGCTTCGTTTCCTTCCAGGCCACCTACATAAAAAAATAATTTACCTTTTACCCGGGAAGCAACGGAATCCGTGTAAGCTGTAATGGCCGGGGCTACCCAGAATGAAGGGGAAAAAATACCCGCCTTGCCAAATACATCCGGGTAGGCCAGCATCGCGTAATAAGAAATGAGGCCACCCATTGAGCTGCCGGCAATCATCGTGGCCGATGGTTCCCTGCGTGTACGGTAATTTTGGTCTATATAAGGCTTGAGGGTTTTAGCGAGGAATTGAACGTATGCCAGGCCTTCTCCCTTGCCAAAACGTTCATTATCGTAGGGGTTATATTCATTTAAGCGTTTCGGGCCGTTTTCGATGGCCACAACAATGCTCTCCGGCTGGCCTTTTGCCGTGAGGCTGTCAAGTGTTTCATCAATATTCCACTCCCCGTTTGCAGCACTAAATTCATCAAACATATTTTGTCCATCCTGCATATAGAGCACCGGGTAAACTTTTTTGGTGTTTTTGTAACTGCGGGGAAGATAGATCCATATTCTTCCGGCTCTTCCCAACTGCGGCATCGCAAAAGCCGTGTCCACCAGTTTCACATTGGGGGAAGTGGTATGTTTTTTTCGTATGGCTGCAAAATCGTCCTGCCAGCCTTCCACCTTAAAAACCAAAGTTGTATCAGAATTGAGTTTTACGAGATTATTCTCAAGCCCCGCTCCTTTACCTGTTGTAGCGACACGGGCCCAGCTACCCCTTGTAAATTTAAATTCATATTGTCCCGCCCGCAGGTTGGGAATATTGATTTCCA
>JAKFCK010000248.1:0-3890 GCA_036676685.1 Chitinophagaceae bacterium
CAAATCCCGCCCAGGCAGAAGAAGGAACCATTCGTAAATTATACGCCGCCTCCATTGGCGAAAACGCCGTACATGGCAGTGACAGTGATGAAAATGCGACTATCGAAGGAAACTTTTTCTTCAGCAGGCTGGAGCAGTTTTAATTCAACAATTATAAAACAGAAAATGCCTTCCATCCCCGGAAGGCATTTTTTTATGTATCGGGAAGTGAAAAGAGGTGTGAAAGGCACATCCGGTTTGAGGTTTGCTCCTTTTAAATTGTGCAAAAGCATAGGCCAGGCGGTGAAAGATGATGGTGAAATCGGAAGACAAAACACTGGTTGTCAAAACAGTATGCTCTACATGCGCACTCCGGGATTGCTGTTGCAAATAAACTATTCTCGAATATTTGCCACAAAAAATCTGTTGCAAAAAAAATGCAACAAGAAATTTGCAACAGAAATTGCTTCCAGGGGGAGTGCGAACCACTTACCCGGCGGCCCGACGATCTCTCACGGCTTCATGATCGAAATTGGCAAATCCGAACGTCCTTGCTGGTTTCAGTATTCACCATTCACCTTTGATCACTGGCTTACTGGCTAATGACTACCGACTAACGCCCCCCGCCTCCCGACTATTCCTTATATTGCAACCCACTCATATGCTTGTGTCCCTAACCATTATCCGGTACAAAAAACTTTTTATACCTTTTGCATTCCTGGCAATGGCTATCCACCGTTTTCCTTTATGGGCAAATAAACGTATCAGCTTTTTTAAATTGATGGGAAGCGGAAAAAACGGGACGTTTGATAAAACTCCTGACCTTCAGCAATGGGCCATTTTAACGGTTCAAGGTTCAAGGTTGAAGGTTGAAGATGAGGTTGAAGGTGAGGCCCCCTTATTTGAAAATCCAACCGAACTGCGGGACGTATTGGGAAACTTTATTGCTAAATGGTTATCCTTTTTTAATTGCGAAACCTACACCCTTTTATTACAGCCCCTGGAGACCCATGGTCTATGGGATAGGAAAAAAGTATTTGGCGATTCTCCACCTGTTAAGGACCACCAGGGTATTATAGCCGTGCTTACAAGAGCCACTATTCGTGTGAACAAATTAAAATATTTCTGGGAAAATGTAGCCCCCGTAGCTAATCGTATGGATAGCGCCAAAGGTTTTTTATTTTCAGCGGGTGTCGGAGAGATACCATGGATCAAACAAGCTACGTTTAGTGTATGGAAAAGTAAAGAGGATATGAAAGCTTTTGCCTACGGCATGAAGGAACATTCCGAGGTGATCAAAAAAACGAGGAAACAGGATTGGTATAGTGAAGAAATGTTTACGCGTTTTAGGATACTAAAAACTTTCGGTACTATAAATAACCAGGATCCCCTATCTGGACCAGGACCGTTGTTTCCGGGACAAAATAACTAAACGCTTAAATTTGCCATATGAAAAATATTAAGATCATCGAAGCTCCTTCGGAAATCGGCGCGGGTACACGTGGCGCCAGCATGGGCGTAGATGCGATCAAGATTGCTGCTTTGGATTTTATGAGTAACTTTTTTGTGCACTTCCCCTCAGAAAAACTGGAAGCTCCCAACGAGTTGTTATTCGAACCCATCCATTCCCCTTATGCCAAACGTATCCATGGGGTACTTGCCATGAATGAACGCATCAGTAAAGCCGTATGCGAAAGTATTAAAAGTAACTTTTTTCCTGTTGTGCTCAGTGGGGATCATAGCAATGCAGGCGGAACAATCGCGGGGATTAAAATGGCCAAACCAAAAAGCAAACTGGGCGTTATCTGGATCGATGCCCATGCCGACCTGCACACCCCCTATACAACTCCTTCTGGCAATATGCATGGTATGCCCCTGTCTGCAGCAATCGCGGAAGACAACCGGGAAAGCCGCACGCATGAATTGGATCCAAAAACTGCACAACTTTGGGACCAGCTGAAAAGTATCGGGAAGATCCCGCAAAAAGTACTCCCGGAAGATGTAGTATTTATTTCCCTGCGGGACTATGAAAAAGAAGAAAAATACCTGATCGAAAAACATGGCATGAAAGTGATCACCACCAGTGAAGTGAGGCGGATCGGTGCCGAAAACGTGAGTCGCAAAGTGATCCGTTATTTAAGTGACTGCACTGATATCTATGTAAGTTTTGATGTGGACAGCCTGGATTCTGCTATCTCCAAAGGCACCGGCACGCCGGTGAGCAACGGGTTGAAAGAACGCGAAGTGGAGGACCTGATCAGTAAATTTATGCAGAACAGGAAGATCTGTTGTTTTGAGATAACTGAAGTAAATCCAACACTGGATAAAGAGAACCTGATGGCCGAAATTGCATTTAATATCCTGCAGCGAAGTGTGAATGTGTTGATGATGAATTAGGGTTCAAGGTTTAAGAGGTTTCAAATGTTTCAAAGGATTAAGAAGTTTGAGAGGTATAAAAAGTTGTTATGCAAAAGATGTTTTTACTGCTTTGTTTTTTGTTCCCGGGCCTGATGATTGCTGCGCAGCCGGTAAACTATGTGGAAGAAATGAAAGATCACCGGGAGCTGTATGTGATCAAACATGAAGTGGTGCAGGGTGCGGATAAAAAACATTTTCGCTTTTTCCCCGTGAATGCGGCATATAAAGTGACTGCAAACATTGAAAGCATCCGGGATACGGTGGGATTTATTATGAAAACTTCCGGCACAAAGGATAAGAAATTTTTCCGTTACGCTACGCTGCATTTTATACTGGATGGTTTGCCAAAGCAGCTTACTTTGTTCCATAGCGCGTTACTGATGACGGACAGTACTTATAAGGACTACCTTTTCCTGCCTTTTACAGATCAAACCAGTGGCGGAAAAAGTTATGGGGGTGGCCGATATATTGACCTTGAACCGGGTGAGATCGTGAACCAACAGGTGATCGTTGATTTTAATAAAGCTTACAATCCCTACTGTGCCTACAGCACCGGGTACAACTGCCCCATTCCCCCAAGGGAAAATCACTTATCCATCCCTATCAAGGCCGGCGAAAAAAACTTTAAAGGCGCAATAAAAAGCCGGAAATAAATTTCCGGCTGCTGTTGTATGATGTGGGGGTTAGTACCTGGTTGTTTTCTTCTTTGTCACCAATTTTTTCATCGCATATTTTTGTTTGAACTCCCTGATGTAGGCGGTCATTGCCAATAACTCCTGCATCGTTACAAATTGCGCTACAGCTGAATACTCACCTGCTTTAGGTGTTTTAGGGTATCCCATGGATAAAAGGTTTTATTAAGGGTTGGGGTATTATTTGATTGTGGTGACACTGTTGTTCATCACATATTGCCGGGCATTTCCTTTTTCTTTCTCAGGTTGGCAAGAGATGGGTCCATTTCGATGGCCTTATCACACATTTGCTGACCGCGGTCTTTGTCTCCTTTTTTAATAAAAACAAGCCCTGCCTGGTAAAGCGCTTTTCCATCTTTAGCGTCCAGCTCCAGTAACTTCTGGCAATATTCCAGGGATTTATCAAATTGTTTCTGCTGGTAGAAAATTTTGGCCATATCCCGCAAAAGGGTCGTGTTATTTGGTTTTCTCTTCAGTATGCCCAACAACAGGTCTTCCCCTTTTTTATAATCCCCCGCATACAGGGAAGCATAACCGAGGTTCTCATTAAAGTCATTTTTTGCATCGTAACCGTTTGCTGCTGCCTTTTCAAAAGCAGTCACGGCGTTTTTATAACTGTTGTTATTATAATACAGCAAACCTAACTCGTACATCCATGCATTTTTAGCGCCGGCCATGTTTACCGCTTTTTCGTACCAGGGTACCGCTTTTGTGTAAGCCTCCATATCCAGGTAGTTGCGCGCCAGTGTATAAGTTGCCTCAGCATCTGATGGGTCTTTGGCAATTGCGGACATTAAATAC
>JAKFCK010000249.1:0-1609 GCA_036676685.1 Chitinophagaceae bacterium
AGGATGTTGAGATTCCCCAGGGTAGTAAATGGGAATGGCCCCAGCCATTCGGCGGGGCGGGGCAAAAAAATATTTTGCCTTTCCGGGAACGTTTGGCTCGCCAGACGCATTTATTATAGTATAGGATAGTATTTTACCAAAGGCTACCAACAAATAGTTCTGCCTTGACCAAAAAAATATTTTTTCTTCCAGGCAGCGTTTGACTGGTCAAATGCATATTATATAGTATACCAAAACATTAAATGAACCTGCCAACAATAATACGGGACGCAAAAATGGGAAATGAGATGGCTTGTCAGCACCTCATCACAACCATGAGAATGCCGATGATGCTGGTCTGCCGCAGGTATATAAAAGACCAGCGCGATGCAGAGGAAACACTGCAGGACGGATTTTATAGTTGCTTTAAGAGCTTACCGCGTTTTGAATATGAGTCTGCTGCTATGTTTTATGGGTGGTTAAAGCAGATCATGATCCAGGAATGTCTAACACATTTTAAAAGAAAAAAAACATTCCTATTGCTGCCGGAAAGCGATGCCGATGAGGTAACCATCGAGCCTGAGGCTATGAATAAGCTTACAGCAAAAGAAATATATCAATTCATAGATGAGCTCCCGCCTGGTTACCGCACGGTTTTTAACCTGAATGTAATCGATGGAATGGAACATAAAGAGATCGCAGTGTTGCTTGGTATCAGGGAAAGTACATCAAGGTCACAATTGACCAAAGCCCGCGTTTTCTTACAAAAAAAATTAACTGAAAATGGATTCAATCAAGTTCGAACAAGACCCATGGAGTGCCCTGAGGGAGAAAATGAATAACCTGGATCATGTGCCTGGGGTAGAGACCCCAAGTACAGAGTATTTGTGGGGCAAGCTCCAGCAGCGGTTTAAAAACGACAGGAGACGCCGCCGTATCTACCGGTGTAGCATAGCTGCCTCCCTCACCATACTATTCAGCGTGCTTTTATCACTAAGCACCTATAAAAATAGCACAGCTCCGGAGGCTGGTGGTACGCAGGCCAATGTTGTACAAGCATCACCGATTACCATCACGCCGCATGATGAACCCACGCTGACTAAAACTGAAATACCAAAGACTGCGACACCAAAGACAGCAATGGTTCAGCAAACAAAAAAGAAGAATCGTCTATCACCTGGTGCCGCGGTACCCGTACCAGTAGTTACACCTGCGCCCGAAATGCTGGTTCAAACCCCGACGCCTGAAGTCATAGTAGCTGTTGCTCCTTCACTTGCGACAACCTTGCCCGCGGCAAGACCCGGTAGGCAGATCGTTCATATACGGGATCTGAATCTGCCGTACCCCTACCCCCTCGTCAAGCCGGGAGTTGACATCTACGAAGCGCGCCGTCTGCTCAAAAAATCTACAGGTAACAGCACTATCGCCTCTTCTTCGCAACAACAGGTACATATTCTTAGCAACAATTAAACATACAAATTAAGTAACATGAAAAAGATGTTAGCAATGGTGCTGATCTGCACCACATCGGCTCTCTATGCCCAAACCCCGACCCAGTTCTTTGAAATCTTTCCCGGCGACGTCAACCGGCAGTTTAAATTTATCCTCGACCGTGGCGAGTCGATGCAGC
>JAKFCK010000250.1:0-1649 GCA_036676685.1 Chitinophagaceae bacterium
AGGTTCACATCTGTTGCGCCGCGCAGTGCACGGGATACAGTGGAAATAGAAATGTTCAATTGCCTGGCAATATCTTTTATCGTAGGAGGTTTGATCATTAGAAAGGCTTGAATCCGTAAAGCTAACGGATAAAACATATTCGGGAATACCGGTAACGTTACCGGTACCGTTCTCGGAACTAAAAATTTCAGGTTTGACTAAGATTGACGTATACCTGTTGAAAAATATTTATTATAACAGCTTATTAATTAGAATACGTCTAAGGTGGTTAAAAACGCAGCAACTGTTATTTAAGGTTACTATTGTAGGGCAGCGATTGCAATTTCCCCGGCTATATTAAAATTTCAGCAAACCAGGTGATGGAAAAAATTGCAGGAAGCTACGTTTCACTTCAACCAAAACACATGAACATATCCAATTCAATGAAAGGTAAAGTTGCCATCGTTACCGGTGGTGCAAGAGATATCGGCCGGCAGGTGTCCCTTCAACTAGCTACTGCGGGTGCCAGGGTTTGCATAAACTATTTTTCCGATAAAGTGCAGGCTGAAGAAACATTGGCGATCATTAACGAAGCGGGCGGGGAAGCCATTGCCGTGCAGGGGGATATGACTAAAGCGGCTGATGTGAAAAAATTAGTGGATACCTGCACAGCCAGTTTTGGTACCGTGATTCATGCCCTGGTAAATGTGGCAGGGGGCATCATGGGAAGAAAAACTTTACCGGATCTTGATGAAGATTTTTGGGACGGCGTGATAGCAGTAAATTTAAAATCAGTTTACCTGGTCACCAAAGAAGTAGCCCCATACATGACAGCAACGGGTGCTATCGTAAATTTTTCCTCGCAGGCTGCGCGGGATGGTGGCGGGTTTGGTGCGCTTGCTTATGCAACAGCCAAAGGCGGTGTACTCACGCTTACACGCGGGCTGGCCAAAGAACTCGGGCCAAAAGGTATCCGGGTAAATTGTATTTCTCCCGGTATGATCAATACCGACTTCCACAACAAATTCACCAAAGCAGAAGTGCGCACGAATGTGGCAGCAGCAACCCCTTTGAGAAGGGAAGGGCGTGCCGACGAGGTGGGTCAGCTTGCATTATTCCTGGCCAGTGATGCTTCGTCTTTTATCAACGGGGAAAGTGTGGAGATCAATGGGGGGACGTATTTTGCGTGAGTGATGAATTATGAGTGATGAATTATGAGTGATGAATTATGAGTAATGAATTATGAGTTTAGAGTTATGAGTTGTGAGTTGTGAGTTGTGAGTAGCCTATTGCACGGATTTTTTAAATGAATTGCCATGAGTCGATTGTTTGTTTTGTTTTTTTTACCAATGCTGCCTGTTTTGTTGCAGGCGCAGCATCCTGTTACTTTTTTCACCCGCGCAGGTGCGGCGGAAGTGAAAAAAAATATTGGTAAATATCCCTTACTCACACAATCCTACCAGGATATAAAAAAAGAAACTGACCAGTGGCTGGGCAAAGCAGTGGATGTGCCTTTTCCAAAAGATGCAGCCGGTGGTTACACGCACGACAGGCATAAGGCCAACTACACGCTGATGTTCAACAGCGGCGTGTTATACAACCTTACAGGCGAAACACGTTATGCCACGCTGGTGAGAACAATGTTGTTGCAATACGCGGTTTTAAATCCC
>JAKFCK010000251.1:0-14525 GCA_036676685.1 Chitinophagaceae bacterium
ATTGCCTCATTGACCATTAACTTAATGACTCATTAACTTATTGACCTATTGACCCATTGACCCATTGACCTATTGACCTATTGACCTATTGACCCATTGACCCATTGACTTTTTTATGTACACCACCGAAACACAAATACGCATACATTACGCCCTCACAGACCAGATGGGGGTGGTCTACCATGGCCATTATGCCCAGTTTTACGAGATCGGTCGTGGCGAAGCGATCCGCGTTTTAGGGTATACCTATAAAGATATAGAGGCCATGGGGATCATCATGCCCGTTGTAGACATTCACAGTAAATTCCTGCGGCCTGCAAAATACGACGACCTGATAACGGTAAAGACTACCCTACGGGAATTACCCGTTCACCATAAGATCGTATTCCATTCAGAGATCTACAACCAACAGGATGAACTGCTGAATGTAGGTGATGTCACTTTGTACTTCATGGAGGCAAAAAGTATGAAGAGAACGGGTTTACCGGTTGAACTGAGGGAGAAGCTGGAGAAATACTTTTGAACCCCTAAATCCCCTAAAGGGGACTTCCGAAGCTTGTATAATTACCTACTTTGTAATTTGATTGAATGCCAAAAAAAATAATGCCATCCAACCACATCGTGAAATTCAATCCCAGGTTCCCCCTTTAGGGGGTCAGGGGGGTTTTTACACCCTGTTATAATCCCCCTTCCAATGCTGTATAGCTTCCTTAATCTGGCGGGGCGACATATTATCTTCTACTGCCTTATGCGCAAGGTCTACAAATTCATTATTGGAAGCAAAACGAAGAGCTATGATCTGTCCCATCCTGAGTTTGGAATCAAGGAGTTTTCCTGTAATAGCAAAATAACGAAGGTTCTCTTCCGCACGAATGGCCCGGTCCTGTGCACGCAATGCGAAGTACCGGCAGTACCATGTAACGGATAAAAGCGCCAGGCCAACCAGTATCAATAACAGGGGCGTTAATAAACCGCCAAAACCTGTGACCCAGCTCCGGTAGAGTTTTACAAGGGAGCCAATGAGCAACAAGGCAACTACAAAATATGTTGCTGTGTGAATGGGCACAATGCGGATGTGATTTTTAAAGTTTTGTTCCTGCATAAGAGAAGTTTGAGTGAACGGTTAAATTACTTCAAAATATTGAGTACCTGCCACATTTTTTCCCTCACAGCAGCGGCACTGCCATCGAAATTATTGATGATAAAAGCAAAGCTGTATTCGGCGCCGGTCTTAGATTTTATATATCCCGCGTACGATCTCACCCCGTTGATGTAACCACTTTTCATTTTGATCCCATTCATTTCCGGAAGTGAGTGGTAAAATGAAGGAAACCATTTTTGTTTTTTGGCATACTGTAATACGGTAACGAGGGAATGGGTGGTAACCCTGTTGGCCGGAGAAAGGCCACTGCCATCTATTATTTTCAACGCGGATTTTTCTATACTACGTTGGCTCCAGAAATGCCTGATGATAGCCAGGCCGCTATCAGTTGCACCGAATCCCTTTTTTTCAAAAGCAATGGTTTTAACAAATGCTTCGCCGTACAAATTTAAACTTTCTTTCATGAACCAATAATTCATACTGTCAAAGGAAGGCGAAATAAAATTCAGCAATACGGTTTTATTGTTGGGTATGGCCGGCTTTTTCCTGTTGACAGGTTCCAACGATTTTACGCTTCCTTTTACCAGCACCGCCTCTTCTGCCAGTTTTTCCTGCAGGGTTTTTAGGAACTGGTAGGCAGGAAAGGGAAAAGAGCCTTTTACCGTGAAACTTTCTTTACCAAGCGGTATGGTACCCCTTACATAACCTATCGGGCTCATTTCCGGTAAATAAATAATGGATTTATCACCTGTCCCGGCTGCGCCTGTTGTTAATTCGCTGAAAAGTTTCGCCCCTCTTAATGGAGGTTTGGTCCCAATGATAGAAACCGAATCCCCCACAACTTTCCCGGGCTTCAGTAACAGCTCATATTGATTCTCCCGCCAGTTTAGTAAGGAGGCTCCTGCTCCATAATAGTTACCAATATCCTCCCAGGTCCAGCCCCTTGGGGTGGCCTGTGTCTCCCATTGATGGGTGCTTACAACTAAATTGCCATTTACCTGGTTTATATTTTTTTGCCTGAAAACTTCCAGGATTTTTTTAAAGATCATTTCTTCGGAAGTCTGCGCCCATCTCCAGCTTCCAAAAGTAGGATCACCTGTGCCGGCAAAATGCAGGTCCCCGTTAAGCGTACGTCCCGAAATCACTCCGTCATAACCTAATTGTGTCTTATAAGTAAAATCCTTGCCCAGTAAGTCAAAGGCGCTTACACTTGTAATCACTTTTTGCGTACTTGCCGGCGCCATACCCAGTTGTGAATTTTTATCAATAACAACCTCTCCTGTCTCCGCATCCACCACGTAGAGGCTCATCAAAGCATGTGAAAGTTGTTCATCCTGCTGCAACCGGTTTAGGGCAGCCGATAAACGTTGTGCGGGTGTTTGTGAAAATACGGGTACACTGAGCACCGCAAAAAATAGTAAAAAAGCTAACCTCATTTTTATTGTTTATCCTCCAAAACTAAAAGAATTAAATTTGCCGGTAACTAGCAAAAACATAAATAACCTGTTGGGTTAAACTATTAAGGTTATGTAATGTTGATGTAACCCGGTACGTATTTTTTTATGTTGTGTAAATAATCCATGTATGACGAATGTTTCCATCATCACCATTGGGGATGAATTATTGATTGGCCAGGTGGTAGATACCAATAGCGCCTGGATGGCACAGGAATTAAATAAAGCGGGGGTCAGGGTAAAACGCCGGGTGGCTGTAGGCGATGTGTGGGAAGAGATCTGGGATGCTTTGAATGGGGAAGCAGCACAGGCAGACGTAGTGCTCATCACCGGGGGACTGGGGCCTACTGCCGATGATATCACCAAACCGCTGCTATGCAAATATTTTAATGGGAAACTCGTCACCAATGAAGGCGCTTTAAGAAATGTAGAATATCTTTTTGAAAAAGTCTTTAAGCGGGAACTTACACAAAGAAATATTAAACAGGCAGAAGTACCGGACGTTTGCACCGTTCTGCAAAACAAAAGAGGAACGGCACCGGGAATGTTATTTGAGAAAGATGGTAAATTTTTTGTGAGTTTGCCCGGTGTGCCGCACGAAATGCAGGGTATGATGACCGACGATGTGATTCCTTTCCTGCGGGAAAAATTTAGTGTAAACCATATTGCTCACCGCACGCTGCTTACTTTTGGTATCGGTGAATCCTCGCTGGCCGACCTTATCCAGGATTACGAGGAAGCCCTGCCTCCCCTTATCAAACTGGCATATTTACCGAATTATGGGATGGTACGTCTACGATTAACTGCAAATTCCGGGGGAAAGGAAGAAATGGAAAAGCAACTGGATGAAAAATTTGACCAGTTACAGGTGCTGGTAAAAAAATACCTGGTGACCAATGAAGATGAACCAATGGAAAAAGTATTGGGAAAACTTTTACTTCAAAAAAACAAATCCTTGTCTACTGCCGAAAGCTGCACTGGCGGCTACATTGCCCACCTCCTCACTTCTTTTCCCGGGTCTTCCGGTTTTTTTGATGGCAGCGTGGTGAGTTATGCCAACCATGTAAAAAAAGACCTGTTAGGCGTGCAGGAAAATACTTTCGCATCACACGGTGCAGTAAGCGAAGCCGTGGTATTGGAAATGGTACGGGGTGTTTTGCAAACGATAAAAACAGATTATGCCATCGCGGTCTCCGGTATAATGGGGCCAGACGGGGGAACCGACGACAAACCAGTGGGTACGGTGTGGATAGCCGTAGGAAATGCGCAGGAACAATCTGCCCGAAGGTTTCATTTCCGGTTTAATCGCCAAAGAAATATCCAGTTAACTGCCGTTAATGCGATGAACCTGATGCGGGAATTTATTATTGAAAAGGGTTAATTGCCACCTGTACAAAATCACTTTTAAGTTGCTGCCTCATTTTGTATTTTTATTTTCTTACAACGAGCTGATGAATAAAATTTCCATAATCGATTTTCTCCCGGAACACCAGCCTTTTTTTGATGCATTTAACCGCGAATGGATACAGGCTGATTTTGAAGTAGAACCCGTAGATGAATACGTTCTCAGTAATCCCGGGGAAGCTATACTGGACAAAGGAGGTGCTATATTGATGGCCCTTTACGATGAAGAGCCCGCGGGAACTGTTGGACTGAAAAAAATCAATGATGAACTTTTTGAATTTACGAAAATGGCTGTGGGTAAAAATTTCCGGCGCAGGGGTATTGGTGAAGCTTTAAGTTATGCGAGTTTTGTAAAAGCGGCCGCACTCGGTGCAAAAGATATCCTGCTGTATTCCAACACGCTCAATGCTGCCGCCATCAGGCTTTACGAAAAACTGGGTTTCCGCCATCTCCCGGTAGAACAAAATGTTTATAAAAGGGCAAATGTAAAAATGATCATCCCGATCAGTGAAGCTTTGGAGGCTGCAAATAAATACTACGAAGGCGGGATAAAACTTTAGCGGCGAAACAATTGTATCCAGGTTATTGATATCCCGCAATGATCAAAGGGAGGTTAATCATCGAACTCCTTCGTTTGCATTCCGGTAGGCCTGGCAACCACTAACTTTCAATTCTGCGGAGTTGGTTTCTTTTACGCCAACAACCTCCCTGATATTCATATTTTTCGTTTGACAAAACGGGCAGGCATTTACCCATCCTTCAGAATCGATATATAGGGTTCGGTTTCCACCTGCCAAACAACCCATCCTTCGCTGGTAGTACCCATGATAGATCACGATTGGGTAATCCCTGTATTGTTTGTTGGTATTAAGCGCACTAAAGAATTTATCCAGTATTTCGAACTGGGTGTTATCCAGGAAAACATCTTTACCCTCATAATGCCCCACTGCCCTTGGCTCCAGGACCTGGATGTAAGCAACGTTCAGTTTTTTCGCCAGTTCTGCATATTGCATCAGGTTTGACCAACTCACAAATGCCCGGGTGACACAAATAGTTAGCGCAATGACAAGGCCCTGTTGCTGTGCATGCTGAACAGCCCGCATAACATTGTCAAATGAACCAGCATAACCACGAAACAGGTTGTGCTGTTCCTGGTCAAAATGATCAAGGCTGATAACAACACCGGTGAGCCCGGCTGCTTTTAACGCTGCCGCATTCTCACCGGTAAAATTAAAGCCGGATGTAAGCACATAAAATTCTGAATGGCCCCTGCCTTTTTCAACCAGGGGCAAAACATCTTTCATTCTTACCATGGGCTCCCCACCGCTTAAATGAAACTGTGCGATACCTCGCTTATGGAAATGATCAACCGTTGCCAGTAAATCGCCAGGGCTTAAGCTCTCCGGCTTATTCAGGTTATTCCACTCCAAACAATGCTCACACTTAAGCGGACATTTTTTTGTTACGGCAAGGTGAATAAATGTAAGGGCATTTGTTTTTTGGGGTAAAGGCGAAATCCTGTTAAACTCGCCCAATATGTATTCATCAAAAGTTTTGGAAGGATACCCGGGTGCATAGAGGTAGTGGTAAAATTTATCTCCCACCATTACAATTTTTGTGCTCACCCCACCAAGGATCTCTTTTTTGAGCAGGTATAATTTTTTCAATACAACTAAGGATTTCCGAATCGACGGGTAATGAAACAGGGCTATTTTACTAATGTGTAAGCAAACTTCCAGTTCAACCCGCATTCTCCTCCACCCCGTCAATACTTTTGTTCCGCATTCCGCATCATGACCGGTGGGCACATGAGTTTTGGACGAATATAAGTTTCCATTTATTTCCGGCGGGTCGTTTACTTTCAGTTCGTTTTGAATAAGTTCGGTCATATCTAATTTTTTGCCACGGCAATATTGTTCCAGGCTTCGTCGAATTTCTGCCGGCTAAAGGCGACGAGCGAACCAGGCTTTTCAAAACTTTTTAAAAACGCTACTTTGGGAACGCCCTTATAATTGCGGATATGCGTGTAATAACCACCGGAATGTAAAAACACGGCCTGGGCTTTACCCTTTACTTCCTTTTTGCTTTTATAAGTCAGCACCGTTTCGTCACCCACGTTTGGTTGAACGAGGTAGCTTTTATCTGCCTTAAGAAGTTGCGGAAGCACATTCTCTCCTTTTTCGTTAGTGGCTTCGTAAGGGCTGAGGCCTGCCACAGTAAAATCCAGATCGGGGCTGTAATCTATAGCAGCGTAATCCAGTTCCCAAAACATATACCCTCCGGACAGTTTAAATTCCACTGCATCTCCTTGTGAAGTTTCAAATGGTACTACCACATCGCGGTGTATTAACGGGCCAATGGTTTTTATCTGCTGCAATACTTTCCATCCACCGGGTGTTTTTATACTAACGGTTAGGGGGATTTGCTGTGCGGCTGCCCAGCTTTCCAATTCATGGCCAGGCCTTTTCTCTTGTTGTTTAGTCCATTTTGCATAGTGGCTACCAAAACCTTTGGTAAATTCTCCGTATAGATAGTTAAGCCATGAGGATGTTTTGGCGCTGAGAATTAATTTTCCTTGTGTACTTTTTTCAGCATTTTTAAAACCAAGCAGGACTTCCTCCGCAGGCCGCACGCCATTGTCATCTTTGAACAGGCAACTCTTTTCATCTTTTGCCTGCAATAAATCACGAATATCTGTTCTATTGTTCATTAACGCTGTAACAGGTTGTTGCTCCTTACTGATGGAATGAAACTTCCCTTGCGGATCTGCAATTATCCTAACGGAGGGATCGTGTGTTACCACCAAAAGGTCGGCAAAGTCGGTATGCTGAATTTCCTGGAGTTCGTTACTTATTTTTATTTTATAGCGTCCATCTATTGGCTTTACCTGTAACTGCAGGAAATCTTCCCGTTGCAGGGAAGGATAGATGGAAGCACTATAAATTTCGCCTTCTAATGTATATCCTCCTCCGTCAAAGCTGCTGATATAAGGGCAGGAAGATTCGGGTGGTGGAGGGGGATCCGGCTCATCGGTGAGCGCAGCGGCTAACAATGCAATTACCAGTGCCGCTCCCAATGTAATGGCAATTGCTCCCACCGTATAGCTGTTGGTAGTGCGTTTCTGATCGAATTCAATTACATCGATCCTCGTTACATCGGAAAGAGAAAAGGTATCCGTTTGCCCCGCCACAATGCCGGAAGTATCCCGGGTAAAGATGTGAACTTCCCGGAGCACGACCTCCTGTTTTTGCTTCCGGTTATAAATAAATTTATTCCTGCCGGGATCGTTAAGATAAAGTTTATGCTCCGGAGGTAAAGGCCCGGGCTCTGCTGTCAGTGTCATGTTCGTTTGATCCAATACCACATTGCTTAAAGCATAACCTTGGGAACCTTGCCTCAGGATAAAATATTTTTTTTCCTCATTGAGTTTTTTCAGGGATGCTTCTTTTTTTTCCACTCCTTCTGCATCCACGGGTACAGCCCGGTAGTAACGGTGACAGCCGGCTAGCAGGTTTACGTATGCAATGAGCAGGATCCAGGTAAGGATTTTCTTTTGCCGGAGGGTGAGTCTCATAAACGTGGATTTAAATGAAAAAAAAAGATCTTATGTAAAATATCTATTTTTATTTCTTTTTGCAACAGGTGTTTGTCGCACTATTTAAACAGTTGATATGGGTGTAAGCATTATAAGGATGTTTTCAGACCACGGCGAAGGTATCTTAACAGCGGATGCCTTAAAAAGCAACACGGTTTTAGCTTTAGCCAATTATGCTGTTGACAGAATATCTGATGCGGATACACCCTACAGTCACCTTTTAGCCGTGACCTCCTGCCCCGATTCTATTGCACCATCGCTGGGCCAGTGTATCAACCAGGCTTACAACCAGCTTTTCGGAAAATCACACACAATAGACATTGTACAAGGCTGCGCCGGGGGGATCTCTGCGCTTATACTTGCTTCCCAGTTATGTGAACTTAACCGCACCAATGTGCTGGTCATTGCAGCCGATGCCGCACAGAAAGCAACCTCACCGCAAAGTGAAGTGTATGAAGTTTTTAAAAATGGCGTTTTCGCATGTTGCGTCTCCTATTCCAATAATGGAGAAAAATTGATTTATCACCAGAGCCGCCAATACAAAGACCTGCACAAAGTGGTGACCATTGGCCTTGGCCATGATGCGGATGCAATTATTGCTGGCAACTTAGAGGAAATATTAGTGGACTCGCGGAAACACCTGGGGCTTCTGCTTGATAATACTCTAGCCATTAAACTGATGAAAGAAGCTGAAGCCTTTTACCTCAGCTTTATTGAAAACACCGGGCATCCTGACATATTGATCCTTCACCAGGTAAATGAGCTCATCATAAATCACCTGGAAAAGGTTTTCGCAAAATACCCCACAAGGTTTATCAATATGGCTAAAGAAACCGGGAATTGCGGTTGTGCGACAACGGGAATTGTACTTGATCTGTTAAAAAAAGAGACCCAAAATAAAAAAGTAATGATCTGTAGTTTTGGAACGGGTGGAGTGATCACCGCTGGCCTCTGGCAATTTTAGTGTTATGCAATTCATTGACAAATATTTTTGGGTTTTCAGTACTTTTTTGGTGCCCACACTTTATATACTGGTGGCCACTGCGTTCTACCTGCTGATGTATACCTGGAAAAATAAAGAGTGGGCAAGCCATAAGATCCAGCCGGAAAACCTTACCACTACGCAACTGAAAAGAGAATTGTTGTATAGTACAATTTCGCTGGGCATCTTTGCCGGAACGGGATTCCTTGTTTACGGGTTGTACAAAAATGGACTTACCCAATTATATTTAAACCCGGCACATTTTGGTTTCCCCTATCTTTTTGTTTCGGTGCTGCTGATGATTTTTTTCCATGATATGTATTTTTACTGGACACACCGCCTTCTTCATTTCCCCGGCTTGTACCGAAGTATCCATCGTGTTCATCACCTGTCTACCAATTCATCCCCCTTCACTTCCCTTTCGTTTCACCCGGTAGAGGCAATCATACAGGCAGCCGTTCTTCCATTGATGGTGGTTATCATCCCGGCCCACCCGTATGCCCTTTTTGTTTTTTTATTTTATATGGTATATAAAAATGTAAGGGGGCATGCCGGTTTTGAATTTACAACTGCAGCCACCCGTAATGCGAAACGCAATTTTTTGCATAGTTATTCCATTCACCACAACATACACCATGCACATGGAAGGGCTAATTACGGATTGTATTTTACACTTTGGGACAGGCTGATGAAAACGTTCAGGAAAGAGTAGTGCAACAGTTTCAGCACAGTACCAACTGATCGTGCAGGCGATTGAGTGTTTCCTGCGGATCTTTGCATAAGCCGGGGTGAACCGCAGAGGTTTGCACCACGGTGCTGCGTTTGGCAGTGAGCCACCTGAAGCGGGAAGCAGCATCCAGGGCAGCAATGGGACCGGCCTTTATATTTCCAATGCTGATTTGTTCCAGCGCCTCCAGGTGAGACCTGATTTCTTCAATATTTACCTGTGGGCACAAAGACAATAATCGCTCCTTTGCAACCGTAAACTTTGTTTGAAGAAATGCATGTTTCCTGCAATACAGGATGACACCTACATTCATAAATTCCTCCCGCTCCACCCGGGGCACAATTCTTAAAACAGCATATTCAAATAAGTGATTTTCTTGCATGCAACGCTTCGTTTACAAAAATATGAGATTGATTGATCCTGTTCGTCAAAAAATGGTAATAGACTTCCCTGTTCTGTTCAGCTGTAGCATTGTTGCCATCAGGGTGCAACCATTCCACGGGCACCAGCGACAACACTTCCCTGATAACGTCAGCGGTTAGTAACTTCTGCATTTTTTTATCCGCTTCTTCCAGCCCGGCGGCCAGGGGTAACAATACATGATCTTTTATCAGCGCAAAAGGTTTCAGAGCTTGTTCCTCCCAGTCATCCCAGGTATGGTGAAAATAAAGGGAGGCACCATGATCAATCAGCCACAACTCCTTGTTCCAGGTTAGCATGTTGGTATTTCGTGCCGTACGGTCCACGTTCATCAGGAATGCATCCAGCCAAACGATTTCAGCCGCAAGGTTGGCAGAAGTTTTATCTACAGCAGGATCATAACTGATAGCGCCGGTAAGATAATGAACGCCGAGGTTCAAACCTTCACTCGCCCGCAGCAGGTCCTGTATCTCCTCGTCTCCTTCCGTGCGGCCGAAAGCTTCGTCCAGTTCTGCACGTACCAATTCGGGAACCTTTAGCCCGGCGGCCCTCGCAAGTTCTGCCCCTATTACATCAGCGATTAGGGCTTTGACCCCCTGCCCTGCGCCGCGAAATTTGAGCACATAAAGAAACCCGTCATCTGCTTCGGCTATGGCAGGCAGTGAACCTCCCTCCCGCAAGGGAGTGACGTATCTTGTGACCTGTACTGACCTCAACTCCCTGGCGTGTTTACTCATAAATTATTTCAATAATATTTTTGTTTCAGGCTGGTTTTGCAGGATGCTAATCTCCCGGCCCAAAGTAAATCATTTTTTTTGCGCCGGGCTGCAGAAAGCAGCAGTCCTACCGGCCAATACCCGAACTGTGGAAAAATCGGTGGAATGACTTTTGATGACATTTGACCGGAACATTTATTTTTCACATTTAATTCTACTACAATGAATACGCTCGAAAATAAAAAAGTAGCCATTCTTACCGATAATGGCTTCGAGGAAAGCGAACTGACCAGCCCCATGCAGGCACTGAAAGACGCCGGCGCCGATGTGCATATTATTTCCAGGCAGGAAGGAAAAGTAAAAGGCTGGAGCCAAGGCAATTGGTCGGTGGAACTGCCTGTGGATGTACAACTAAAAGATGCAAACCCGGAAATTTATGATGCCCTGGTGATCCCGGGTGGTGTGATCAATCCGGACCAGATGCGCAGGCATGAAGGTTATATAAAGTTTGCCGCACATTTTCTGGAAGCGGGAAAACCTTTGGCGGCGATTTGCCATGCACCCCAGTTGCTCATTGAAACAGGGATGATCACCGGAAGGGAACTTACCTCCTTTGCATCCATTAAAACTGACCTGGTGAATGCGGGAGCATTGTGGGCAGATAAAGAAGTTGTTGTAGACAACGGGCTTGTTACCAGTCGCAGCCCGGAAGACCTCCCGGCCTTTAATAAAAAGATAATTGAAGAAATAAAAGAAGGCAAACACCTCACTACCGGAGCTTTCACACAGGTACAGTAATAAAAAGGCCGCATTTAAAATGCGGCCTTTTTATTCTAATTATTCGGTATCTGCTTCGCTATACCCATTATTTTCTTCGTCTTCTGACCCCAGCGACTCATTATCATCATCCAACTCGGCGCCGGGAATATCAAGATCTTCCCCTGTCTCGCCCGTACTGGCAACATTCAGCAAATCACCATCTTCATCGGTCTGGTCCAAAGATGACCTTTTTAATAGTTCGGCATCGGGGAGCATACTGTCCTCAATGCTTTCGTCCAGCAGGGATCTTTCGGCTGGCGTAATATCAGCATCCATTTCTCCGGGTGTGGCTTTTTTTTCAGTGCTCATATTTTTCTGATTTATGTTCATCACGTAAAATACAAACGGTGTGCCGTAAAGCCGTCACCTTCTTCAGCCAAAGGGCCCCCAAAATACCAATCAATTCCCGGGACCATACCAGCCGGGTGGGAAATAATTTCAACGCAAACCACTTTCAACCGCCCCAAATAATTAAAAACTACCTTTGCCGATAATAACTTAACATGACTTTTGAAGACTTAAATTTAAACAGGCCGCTCCTCTCAGCGCTTGAGGAGCTCGGCTACACTAACCCGACCGTGATCCAGGAAAGGGTTTTTTCGGTGGTAATGGGTGGAAGAGATGTATGTGGCATTGCGCAAACCGGTACCGGTAAAACTTTTGCCTACCTGCTGCCCTGCCTGAGATTATGGAAATTTAGTAAAGAAAAATCACCCCAGGTCCTGATATTAGTACCCACCCGCGAGTTGGTAACGCAGGTGGTGGATGCCATCAATAAACTCACCGTGTACATGAGTCTGGAGGCAGTTGGCGTATACGGCGGTGTAAATATTAACACACAAAAATTACTGGTAGAGCAAAAGGTAGACATCCTGGTGGCAACCCCGGGCAGGTTATACGACCTGGCCATGAACGGTGCCTTCAAAACAAAATCGATCAAAAAACTGGTGATCGATGAAGTGGATGAAATGCTGAACCTGGGTTTCAGGACCCAACTGAGAAATATACTGGACCTGCTACCGCCAAAACGGCAAAACCTTATGTTCTCTGCTACCATCACCCCGGATGTAGAAGCATTGATAACAACGTATTTTAATGATCCCGAGAGAGTGGAAGCCGCACCAACTGGTACACCACTGGATAATATCGTGCAATCCCGCTACGATGTGCCTAATTTTTATACCAAGGTGAACTTGCTCGAGCTATTACTTTCCGAAGATGAAAGTATGACCAAAGTGCTGGTTTTTGTTGCAACAAAAGCGTTGGCCGACCAGCTTTATGAACAGCTGGAAGCCAAATTTCCCGGAACAGCGGGAGTCATTCACAGCAACAAAGAACAGAACCACCGTTTCAACACGGTAAAACAATTCCGGGACGGCACTTACCGATTCATTATTGCAACGGATATTGTGGCGAGGGGTATCGACATCAGTGAAGTGACGCACGTTATAAATTTTGACGTGCCACCCATCCCGGAAAATTACATCCATCGTATCGGCCGCACCGGCCGGGCTGATAAGCAAGGTATCGCTGTTAGTTTTGTAACGGAGAAAGAAAGAACAGCGCTGGCACTCATTGAAGATCTCATGCACTTCCGGGTTCCCGTACAACCATTGCCGGATAACCTGGAGGTTTCTACAGAACTCACTGAAGACGAAAAACCCAAGGTTTACATGAAAACTATCCAGCTGAAAATCCCCAAAAAGGAAGAATCCGGGCCGGCTTTTCATGAAAAATCTGCAAAAAACAGCAAGGTGAATTTCGTAGTAAGAAAAAAAGACCGGATGATGAAAAAATATGGAAAACCGATAAAGAGGGCACCTAAAAAGTGAGTTATGAATTAAGAATTATGAGTTAAGAATTGGGCGCGCGGGTTAAATAGTTGCGGGTGGCGGGTTCAGGAGTTGGGGGTTTCTGATGTCTTAATTTGTCGCTCGCTAATCAGCCATTCTCCTGTTGACCCATTGACCCATTGGCCCCTTGACCTATTGACCCATTGACCCATTGACCTATTGACCCCTTGACCTATTGACCCCTTGACCTATTGACCCATTGACCCCTTAACCCATTGACCTATTGACTCATTGACCTATTGACTATTCCCCATTGTAAGCGCATACACGGCAAATGATGCCAGCCAATGTTCTCCTGCATAATTACCGCTGGCTACCTGTGGTAGGGCGGCGGATAAATGATCATTCGCCACCCGGCGCAAATGATTGTTATCGATCCGGTCAGCAATGCCTTGCAGGCACCATGCCCTGCTCAGGTTTAATCCATCCAGGTGCACCAGTTTGCCATCACTGCGATCCTTAACAATACCCGGAGATAACGTGAATCGATTATCAAAAAGTTGTGGCATAAATTGCTTAAGCCATACGATGTAGGCTTGTTTTGGCAACAATTTTCCCATTAGGTTGGCCTCTTCCAGGCAGGGGCTTAAAAAGTCACTTCCTCCTGGCTCCCAGGTAATAGGGCAATTTGTATCAGCTGAATAAAAACGTAATGATGCTTTTTTTATAGCATTCGATAAAGCAGTATCTTTTTGGTGCATTGCATAATCCTGCATCAGGCTTAAGCCAAAGGCAAGGTTGCTATGTTCCCCTACCCTGATCGGGTAAACCAGCTTATCTAAATAAACAATAGTCTTCTTAGACAATTCTGTAGCCAGGGGTTGCAAAGCTGCCGCCCACTTTTTTCCATCAGCGTCTTTCCAGTTCAATAACTCATCCTGTAACTGCAGCAGCCATGCCCAACCGTAAGTACGTTCAAAACTCTTATTTTCTTTTGATCCAAAAACCTTTAACTCCTGTTGAATATTTGCAGCTGTAAAATGTTTATCAAACAGTTCCCGGATCTGCGTGGCCCCGGGCATGGCGGGAAAAAGTTTCAGCAGTCGCACCAGCATCCAATGCCCATGCACGCTGCTGTGCCAGTCAAAACACCCAAAAAATGCAGGATGCAGTTTCCTGGGAGCCTGTATCCAGGAAGAGTCATCGTAGGTAATCCCGGGTTTATAGGGGAATTCATGTTCGGCACAACGAAGGGGAAGTTTTGCAAAATGGGAAGCACCTGTGTCGGTAAGTACGATTCTCCCGTTTTTGGTTTCATAATGCAACGGCTGCGTATGTGCGTGGGAGGCCATCATCAAACATACCAGCAGCAGGAAATTTTTTATACCCTTCATTGTATCTATTTTTGATCAACAAATTAACGGCTATTTTTCCATTACCATATTCCATATCACCCATTAACGAATTTGCGCTGCTGGTTTCTTTTGAAAACAGGATAGAAGAGTATATTAAT
>JAKFCK010000252.1:0-12332 GCA_036676685.1 Chitinophagaceae bacterium
TAATAAATCGCCCCGGCAGTGCATAACACAAAAATCAGTAACGCAGCCAGCATCCAGTTTTTGCCTGAGCTCACTTCCCTGGGCTTGGTGGCAAAGCTGATCTCCTCCTGCTGTTTTTCTCTCATCGCCACCGGAGCTGCTTCCATTTTGGAGCTGACCGCATGCCCCTGGTAAAAATCATAAGTCCCTTTCTGGTTTTTTTGCAATACACCCAAACCTTCTATGATCAGGGGTTTGCCGATATTTAAAAACTGGCGGGAAAGAATGCTGTATGATTCCAGGTCAGAAGTGGCCAGGGGTTTGATCTTCCGGCTGTGTTGAACGATAAAATCAATCAGGCCTTCGTCCTGGGGGGCTTTGTTATTGTATTCAAATTGTATAGCACCTTCGGGTATTACCACCTCTTTATCGCTATCTGTCATTATATCAAATCCGGGGGCAACGAAAAAGCTTCCCACATCCTGTAGCGTAACTTTTTTAGTCTGGTATAAGTACTGAACCATCAGCTGTTCAACTTTCATGCGGGTTTTTTTATGTGCAACAAACCTACCTATAATTAAGAATATAGCCAAGCAAACGAGTCATTTGCATTAATTTTGCCGCATGTTGACGGCCAAAGAAACAGAATTTATGCTGTATTGGGAAGCGCACCGGGAAGACCACAGCCGCTTTGTGAGTAAGCTTTTGAGGGGTTTACCAATGGCTATCATGTTTGGGCTTCCTATAATATTATTTATTTTGTCAGTTTACCTCTGGTTTCCTGACTGGTATACAAAAATTTCTGCTACCACCTCAGGTTCCTTCATGACAATAGTGGTAGCGGTATTGATCTGCATAATTTTTTTCTCCTATTTTCGCATGCATTTTAAATGGGAAATGAATGAACAGCTTTACCTGGAACTGAAACAAAAACAACGCAGGCAGCAAGCAGCTAAACAAAGCTAATTGCACTCTTAACTAAAAATAACTACAGGAACTATGAAAAATGCCTTTCTACTATTATGTGCGGTCTGCATCCTTACCCTTTCATGCAAAAAAAATGACGGTTGTGCATATACGGAATCCGGCACGTCTGCCACGGCTGCTGAAAGAACATACCTGGAAACTTATCTCAGCAATAATTCAATCACCGCCACTCCGCATACCAGTGGAGCGTTCTATAGTGTCACTGCCCCGGGCACCGGTATTAACCCTTCCATTTGCTCCAGTATAACGGTAAAATATGTAGGCACGCTCATCCCCACAGGTGCCCAGTTTGATGCGAGTACTGCCGCAACAGGCGTGACTTTCGCTTTAGGGCAGTTGATCGTTGGCTGGCAGAAAGTACTACCGGTGCTAAAGGTTGGAGGCGTGATCACTTTATATGTGCCGCCATCACTGGGGTATGGCCAGCAAAATGTAAGAGATAGCAACGGGAATATTGTCATCCCGGGAAATTCCTACTTAAAATTTACCATCGAATTATTGAATGTTCAATAATCTCCTTTAATCATTTTAACTTGTGGCTTTGAATATTCAAAGCCATTTTTTATAAAAAATATTTTGTGAGCCACGAAGCAATTTCTGTTTTTGATATGTTTAAAATCGGGGTAGGCCCCAGTAGCAGCCACACCCTCGGGCCATGGCGTGCCGCCCAGTTGTTTACACAATCACTGCAGAATAAAAACCTGCTGAACCAGGTCTCCGCCATCGAGATATTACTTTATGGTTCGTTGGCAAAAACCGGCGTCGGTCATGGAACTGATATCGCCGTTCAACTCGGGTTGAGTGGGGATGACCCGGTAACATTTGATGTAAATAATATCACGGCCAAGATCAATGATATCCGCCAGATGAAAAAACTGCTACTCGCCGGTCGTCATGAAATAGATTTTGATCCGGCAGAAGATATCGAATTTTTATTTACAGAATCATTGCCTTACCATCCGAACGCATTGACATTCCTGGCTAAACTCATAACCGGAGACCACATCGCGGAAACCTATTATTCTATAGGTGGAGGTTTTGTGCAGAAGGAGGGTGTAGCAGGGTCGTCGAGGTCTGAAGTTGAGCTGCCATTCCCCGTGAATACAGCTGATGACCTTTTACACTGGTGCCGTAAAACCGGGATGTCAATCCATGAGGTGGTAATGGAAAATGAAAATACCTGGAGGCCGGAAGACGAGACAAGGGCAGGTTTGCTGAATACCTGGAAGGTGATGAAAGAGTGTATGTTCCGGGGATGCCACACGGAAGGATTTTTACCCGGGGGCCTGCAGGTGAAAAGGAGAGCAGCGGCACTAAATAAAAAATTACTTAAAAATAAAACTTACACAGATTACCAGGGCTGGGCGGAAGCCATCCGGGAAGGCGGCCAGCAATTTAATTATATACTCGACTGGGTTAATTGTTTTGCCCTTGCCGTTAATGAAGAAAATGCTTCTTTTGGTAGAGTGGTGACTGCCCCGACAAACGGTGCTGCCGGGGTGATCCCCGCGGTCCTGCAATATTATATTATTTTTTGCGACGGAGATACCGAAGAAAAGATCCTCCATTTTTTATTGACCGCCTCCGAAATAGGCTGCATTTTTAAGAAAGGTGCTACCATTTCTGCAGCAATGGGCGGGTGCCAGGCAGAGATTGGCGTAAGCAGCGCAATGGCCGCAGCAGCACTTACAGAAAGCCTGGGCGGAACACAACGGCAGGCCATGATGGCTGCAGAAATTGCCATGGAACATCATCTTGGCATGACCTGTGACCCTATTGGCGGGCTCGTTCAGATACCCTGCATTGAGAGGAACACAATGGGCGCTATAAAAGCTATCACGGCCAGCCAGCTTGCTATGCAAAGTACACCGGATTTTGCCAGGGTGAGCCTGGACGGGGTCATCAAAACCATGTGGGACACCGCCATGGATATGAACAGCAAGTATAAAGAAACTTCCGATGGCGGCCTCGCGGTAAATGTGCCGATTAGTTTGAGTGAGTGTTAAACCACCTGTCCCCCTAAAGGGGGAACCTTGTTGGATAGGTTTTACCCTAACCTGAAATATATAAGAGTTGAATTTATTTACGAAATCTGCTTAGGTATAAAGCAAGTAAGCCCCCTTCAGGGGGTTTAGGGTTCTTAAATCCCGTACTGCCTCTTTATATCCCGGTCGGTTTCCCGTTGTTTGATGGTCTCTCTTTTATCATAATGCTTTTTGCCTTTGCCTAAGCCGATTTCCATTTTGGCCAGGCCTTTTTCATTGATAAAGATTTTTAGCGGGATAATACTGTAGCCCTTTTCTTTTATTTTACTTTCCAGTTTTTTCAATTCTTTTTTGTTCAGCAGCAATTTTCTTTCCTGCATAGGTTCATGGTTGGTATAGGTACCAAAACTATATTCGGATATGTGAAGGCTTTTCACATAGAGCTCTCCCTTATCAAACAGGCAATAGCTGTCATTAAAACTGGCTTTGCCTTTTCTCAGGGATTTAATTTCAGTGCCCTGCAAAACCATACCGGCCGTATAGGTTGCTTCAAAAAAGTATTCGTGGTATGCCTTCCGGTTATTGAGTTCCAATCTTTAGATTTTTGCAAAGGTAAAACGAATTGAATCATTTATGGATCACTTGTTTATGCTGAATTTTATGTATATCTATGCTTTACAAAACTACTCCAGATGTCAAAAAAGAAGTTCGCCCGGAGGCAATTAAGTAAAACTGACCCCGATACCGCACCCGTTAGCAAACAAAAACCTGCAACATCCCCTTATCACAGTATGGCTTACTGGTTTGTTGCCCTCCTTTTAGTGTTGCCCGTTATATTTTCCCGGCAAGCCCAGGATCCCGCGATCACGCCCCGTTATATCCTCCTCAGCATTTTTGTAGCAGTTTTCGCGCTTTTTTTCTATGTGTTTCAGCGTACAGAATCGCGGATGCCTTACCCTCCGCTCGTAAAATATATTTTTTTAATAGGGCTTGCGCTTGTTGCCTGGAGCCTGGTTTGTTTGTTCTTTTCCGTGAATCCCACGGCAGGATTTTATGAGATCCTACGCCAGTTATTGAACCTCATCGTGTTATTTTTAGTCACCGAAATGGTGGCTGGCAGCCAGGAAACGACTCTCCGCATCTGCAAAATCTTTGTTGTGGTGGCGCTGGTACAAAGTTTTGTGGGTATTCTGCAGTTCTATGATATCGCTTTTAAAGAGCTGCCCGGTGCCAATGCAAAACCTTTTGGGCTGATGGCAAACAGGAACCTTTTTGGCTCTGCCCAGGCTTTCGTGATCCCATTTGTTTTATTTGTGCTGTATATAGGTTCTCAAAAATGGAAATATGTTTCAGGCGTTGCTTTGTTTAGTTTGATCATTTCCCTTATCATATCCCAAACCCGGGCAGCCTGGCTTGCGGCCCTTGCTATTCTTTTAGTGAGCGTAGTGCTCGTGGTTATCTTCTCGCCGGACAACCGGAAAAAATGGATCCTGGGTTCAGTGGTTGCGGTTGTGACCATCATATTGGTCGCTTTCCTGCTCATTTCAACGGATAAAGACGGTGTGCTTTCTCAACAAGTGAAGGAAAGGGCAGCAAGCCTTGTGAATGCCGCTTCAGACAGTACGCAGAGTATAGAAAACGCGAATGATCGCCTGGGGATATGGAAAAAAACAACAGAACTTGTAAGAGACCATCCTATCATTGGGGTGGGTCCCAGCAACTGGAAACTGAACATTCTTTCCTATGGATCAGCGGGCCTCTCCTGGTCGGGAGGGTATTTTGTACCTGACCGGGTGCACAATGTATACCTTCAAATGACGGCGGAAACGGGATTCCCCGGGTTAATCCTGTATATGCTGTTCTGGGTGCTGATAGCCGTGGCAGGATTTAAGGTGATGATGAAACCTGTGTCTGAAAAGCAGCGCATACAGGTGATACTGATGGTCTCCGGTTTAGCGGCCTTTGCAACAGACAGTATGTTCAGTTTTCCCACTGAGCGCATAGAACATATGTTGTACGTGATGTTGATGGCCGGGTTTATCCTGGGCAACTTTATTGCTAACAGCAAACCGGCCGCGGCTACGTCCAGGATGCCGGCCTGGCTGCCGCTTAGTGTTGTTTTCATCGCCTTATTAAACGGGATAATGGGGGTGAAAAAACATCGCTTTGAAAAAAACCTGAACTATGCCATCGCCTACGAAAATGAAAACCGTTTCCAGGAAATGATGGAGTACACTGAGGCCGGCAAAAACAGCTGGGTGAATGTAGATCAGGTGGGCATTTCGCTCCAGGCCAAGGCAGGTATCGCTTACAGGGCGCAGAAAAATTATCCGACAGCACTGGAACAAATGAATCTTGCCATGAAATATAATCCTAACAGCCCGATGGTGTATAATAACCTGGGTACCATCTATACGGAAATGAATGATTATAAAAAAGCTATACCTTATTACGAAAAAGCGCTTTACCTGGCGCCGGATTTTGACATAGTCAAAAAGAACCTGGCTTTTAATTATTATAGCGTTGGCAATTACAAAGGGGCTATAAAAACCCTTGAAAAAGTAAAAATAGATGGAGATGAGTTCCTGGTAAATATGTTGAATGATGCCAGGATAAAAGCTTCGGCACTTCCCTGATCGGTACACCGGGACAGTAGTTATAAAAGAAACGGGTCATCGCATTGGCAATGACCCGCTTTTTATGTATTAAAAAAAAAATTGTTTGACCGGTGTTATGAACCACAACTGATACATCCATCCTGCATGGTGCAAACTGCGCCATCTGCCATCGTAGGCTCCACATCAATTTGTGTATTGCTGTCTGCAGGCTGCTGTACGCCCGGTTCTATGTCATTCGCAGCCTGCTTCTCCACCGTGAACTGCACCGCCTGCGCTGCCGCCTGTGATCTCAGGTAATACATGCCCGTCTTCAGGCCTTTTTTCCAGGCGTAAAAATGCATCGATGTGAGTTTGGAAGCCGATGGATTATCCACAAAAAGATTCAGGGACTGGCTCTGGCAGATAAAAGCGCCGCGGTCTGCGGCCATGTCTATCAGGTTTCTTTGTTTGATCTCCCAAACGGTTTTATACAGTTCTTTTATGTTTGCTGGAATTTCTTCAATATGCTGAACAGATCCGTTGGCGGCAACGATCTTGTTTTTCATCGCATTATTCCATAAACCGAGGCTCACAAGGTCCTTCAGCAGGTGTTTGTTCACGATAATAAATTCGCCGCTCAATACCCTCCTGGTGTATATGTTGGAAGTATACGGCTCAAAACATTCATTATTGCTGAAAATCTGTGAGGTGGATGCGGTAGGCATAGGAGCTACCAGCAAAGAATTCCTCACGCCGTAGGTTTTTACTTCGGATTTAAGTGCAGTCCAGTCCCACCGGTCTGTTGGTGTAACGCCCCACATATCAAACTGGAAGATGCCTTTGCTTACGGGTGAGTTGGCATAACTTTCATAAGCACCCTGGTCTTTTGCAAGATCTTTACTGGCAGTCATCGCTGCAAAATAAATGGTCTCAAAAATATTTTTGTTCAGCATCTTCGCCAGGTCGCTTTCAAATGGCAGGCGAAGCAAAATAAAGGTATCCGCAAGACCCTGCACACCAAGGCCGATTGGCCTGTGACGCATATTGGATTTTTTTGCTTCCTCTACGGGGTAGTAGTTATTGTCAATAATGCGGTTCAGGTTTTTCGTTGCCTCGTAGGTAACATCGAATAATTTCTGGTGATCAAACTGGTTATTGATCACGAATTTTGGCAACGCAATACTCGCCAGGTTACAAACGGCCACTTCATCAGGGCTGGTGAATTCCATAATCTCTGTACAAAGATTACTGCTCTTGATGGTTCCCAGGTTTTGCTGGTTGCTCTTGCGGTTGGCCGCATCCTTGTACAACATATAAGGGGTGCCGGTTTCAATCTGGGATTCTACAATCGCGAACCAAAGATCCTGCGCTTTTATGGTTTTACGGGCCTTTCCTTCGGCTTCATAACTGGTATAAAGCGCTTCAAATTCTTCTCCCCAGCAATCACTCAGGCCAGGAGCCTCATTAGGGCAGAAGAGGCTCCACTCGCCGTTTGCTTCCACTCTTTTCATGAACAGGTCGCAGATCCACAATGCATAAAAAAGATCCCTTGCGCGCATCTCTTCTTTACCGTGATTTTTTCTCAGCTCAAGAAATTCAAAAACATCAGCATGCCATGGCTCAAGATAAATGGCAAAAGCGCCTTTGCGCTTGCCGCCGCCCTGGTCTACGTACCGGGCTGTATCATTAAATACTTTTAACATCGGGATAATACCATTGCTGGTACCATTTGTTCCGCCTATGTAACTTCCTGTTGCGCGTATATTGTGGATCGCCAAACCGATACCACCTGCACTTTGTGATATCCGGGCCGTTTGCTTCAGGGTATCATAAATACCTTCAATGCTGTCGTCTTTCATCGTCAGCAAAAAGCAGGAACTCATCTGTGGTTTGGGGGTGCCGGCATTAAAAAGGGTAGGAGTTGCATGGGTAAACCATTTCTCGCTCATCAGGTGATAAGTTTTGATGGCAGCCTCAATATCAGTTTTGTGGATACCAACCGCGACGCGCATGTACATGTGCTGCGGCCGTTCCGCTACATTGCCATTTATGCGAAGCAGGTAAGATTTCTCCAGGGTTTTGAACCCGAAATAATCAAATCCAAAATCCCTGTCGTAGATCAGCGTGCTATCCAATAATTCTGCGTTGTCTTCAATGATCTGCATCACATCGTCTGCGATCATTGGCGCAGCCTTTCCTGTTTTGGGGTTCACATATTGGTGCAATGCCCGCATAGTAAAGGAAAATGATTTGGTCGTATTCTTATGCAGGTTACTCACCGCGATCCGGGAAGCAAGTATGGCATAATCGGGGTGGGTGATGGTTAAGGAAGCCGCTGTTTCTGCTGCCAGGTTATCCAGTTCTGTGGTAGGCACGCCCTCGTAAATTCCTTCGATGGTTTTTTTGGCAACATCAATAATATTTACAATCGGGCTTAAACTATAAGAAAGTTTTTCAAGCCTTGCCGTAACCTTGTCAAATTTGACTGATTCTTTTTTCCCGTTTCTTTTTACTACGAACATATACTTCGATATTTTATTCTGATTGAATTTTGTGAGTTGGCAATGGTCTATGGGCAATAGTCAATGGTCAATAGTGAAGATTGGCAGGGACCTCCGCGACAAGAAAGTTCATAAATCGGGGAGCGTTTGAAGATTTCACTATTCACTATTCACCATTCACCCATTCACCCATTCACAAATGACAGTTCCCCTAAAAGTCCTCCTCCAACGAAAAAGATTGCGATTCCTTTGTGCCGAGCACACCAGCTTTCTGGTAGTCGCCCACACGTTTCTCAAAGAAATTTGTTTTGCCCTGCAGGGAGATCATTTCCATGAAATCAAACGGGTTGGTTGCGTTGTAAAGTTTGCTGTATCCCAATTCATCCAGCCAGCGATCTGCAACAAATTCTATGTACTGCTGCATGAGCATGGCATTCATGCCGATCAATGCAACAGGTAAGGCTTCGGTAATAAATTCCTTTTCAATCTGTACGGCATCTTTGATGATCTCGTACACTTCCTCCTGGGATAATTTAGTGCTCAGCATGCTATATAACAGGCAGGCAAACTCGCAATGCATACCTTCATCACGGCTGATGAGTTCGTTACTGAAAGTTAGCCCCGGCATCAGGCCTCTTTTTTTCAGCCAGAAAATAGAACAGAAACTCCCGCTGAAAAAAATACCTTCCACCGCCGCAAACGCCACGAGCCTTTGCGCAAAAGTTCCGTTTTCGATCCAGCGCAAAGCCCAGTCAGCTTTTTTCCTTACTGCCGGCACGGTGTCTATCGCATGAAAAAGACGGTCTTTCTCCTTTGGGTCTTTTACATAAGTATCTATCAGGAGTGCATAGGTTTCAGAATGGATGTTCTCCATCATGATCTGGAAACCATAAAAACAACGGGCTTCCGGCAACTGCACCTCGCTCATAAAATTCACGGCAAGATTCTCATTTACGATTCCGTCGCTAGCGGCAAAAAAAGCCAGGATGTGAGAAATAAAATGACGTTCGCCATCATTCAGGTTATCCCAGTCTTTCTGATCGCTGCCCAGGTCAATTTCTTCTGCTGTCCAGAAACTTGCGACATGTTTCTTATACTGTTCCCAGATCTTTGGATAATTGATAGGCAGGATCACAAAACGATCCTTGTTTTCTTTTAATAATAATTCTTCACTCTGTACCATAATAATATTTTCACTATGTTTTGCTGCAGGCTGTGGGAGTGGAGGACATTACAGGGATAAGGTTATCCCGACATTGATTCACTTCACTGCTCTTCAGCCCGAAAGCATGATTAAGATGTTGGTGTAAGGCAGGTCTTCTGACTTTCCCGATCTTTGAAACCCTTCCCATCCCGTTCCCGGGACAGTGGATCTTTGTTTCAAAAATGCATTACCTGTTACGGTACCGGGATTTACAGCTACGGGGATAGTTCATGATTTGCACATGTTCCCTTTTAATTCTGTTCCGATTGTTACCGGGTTAGAAACCATTTACAGGCAGCAAATTACCGAAGGAAAACCGAGCTTATGTACAAATATTATCAACCTAATGTTGAAAAGATTTTTATGCTTTATTGGTAAAGGGTTTGCCGGGATTTTTTTATTCCGGATCACTTTTTTATCCCATTGTTAGAAAGATATTTGTGCAGTTATCATAAAATATCATTAGCATAGACCGGCAGCCGGGAAACTGATCAAAAACAAAGCCCTGCACAAACATGCAGGGCCTGGTAATTTTATGTTGTTGCTCCTCTAATGTTTAAAGATCATCAGCAGGTTGCCAATTTTTTCTTTCAGGTTTTTCCGATGTACGATAAAGTCCAGGAAACCGTGCTCCAGCAGGAACTCACTGCGCTGGAAGCCGGGTGGAAGGTCTTTTTTGATCGTTTCTTTGATCACCCGTGGGCCTGCAAACCCAATAAGCGCGTCAGGTTCGCCGCAGATAATATCGCCCAGCATTGCAAAAGATGCAGTGGTTCCACCAAAAGTGGGGTCAGTACACAGGGAGATATAAGGTACTTTTGCGTTTGACAACTGGGTTAACTTACCACTTGTCTTGGCAAGTTGCATCAGGGAAAAAGCACTTTCCATCATCCTCGCTCCGCCACTTTTATTAATGATCATAAAAGGCACTTTGTGTTCGATACAATAGTCGCAGGCACGGCTGATCTTTTCTCCCATCACGCTGCCCAGGCTGCCGCCGATAAATTCAAAATCCATACAGGCTACTACCAATTCAAAATCGTTGACCTTACCATGTGCTACGGTAATACTATCATGCACATCTGTTTTCCGGTAGGTATCCTCCAACCTGTCTTTGTAGGGCTTCAGGTCTACGAACCCCAGGTAATCTTTTGACCTGATATTGGCAAAAAGTTCGGTGTAGATGTCGTCATCAAATAATATTTCAAAATATTCATCGCTGCCTATGCGGTGATGGTGATCGCATTTTGGACATACAAATTTATTTTCCGCCAGTTCTGCTACAGTACAGGTATACTTGCAATTCGGGCATTTTGACCACAGGCCTTCCGGTGCATCTTTTTTATCTTTTGTGCTGGTAAGTATCCCTTTTTTTATCCTCTTGAACCAGGATGATTTACTTTCATCGCTGGCCGAAACTTCCCCTGCAAGGTTAGCATCAAAATCTTCGTCTTGTAACATATCTAAAAGTTTCTATGACTCGTTTGTATTACTGGTTAAGAAAGATCTATGCGTTCCTGTTGATGCAATTCAAATCATCAAAAGCTACTTCCAGCCTTTTGATGAAACTTTCTTCCCCCTTGCGTAACCAAACTCTCGGGTCATAATATTTTTTGTTCGGCTTATCCGATCCTTCGGGGTTACCTAATTGTCCCTGCAGGAAACCTTCGTTCTTCTTATAATTCTCCAGGATACCCTCCCAGAATGCCCATTGCAGGTCGGTGTCAATGTTCATTTTAATAGCGCCATAACCAAGGGCTTCCCTGATCTGGCTTTGTGGCGAACCACTTCCGCCATGGAACACAAAGTAAACAGGTTTTGCCCCGGTTCCCAGTTTTTGCTCTATATACACCTGGCTGTTGTGCAGGATCTCCGGTCTTAGTTCTACATTTCCTGGTTTATATACGCCGTGCACATTTCCGAAAGCCGCAGCTACGGTAAACATTTTACCAACTTTACTCAACTCGGTGTAGGAATACGCCACATGCTCCGGTTGTGTGTACAGTTTGTCGTTTTCAATGTCGCTGTTATCTACACCATCTTCTTCACCACCAGTAACACCTAATTCTATTTCGATGCTCATACCCAATGGCGCCATACGCTTATAAAATTCCACAGAAGTCCCGATGTTTTCTTCAATTGGCTCCTCGCTTAGGTCCAGCATATGAGAACTGAATAACGGCTGGCCTTTTTCTTTATAGAATTGTTCCCCGGCATCAATGAGCCCACTCACCCATGGCAACCATTTTTTTGAAGCATGATCCGTATGCAGCACAACCGGCACACCATAATGTTTTGCTACGTTATGAATATGAAGTGCACCAGAGATACCACCGGAAATATTGCCCTGCAATTTATCATTCGGCATTCCTTTGCCCGCAACAAATTGTGCCCCACCATTACTAAACTGAATAATTACGGGAGAATTTACTTTTGCAGCCGCTTCCAGGGTAGCGTTGATAGTATTGGTTCCAATACAGTTTACTGCCGGTAATGCAAATTGGTTATCCTTAGCGTCATTATATAATGCTTCTAATTCTTCACCATATAATACCCCGGATGTGTATTTACTCATAGTTGGTTGTTTTTTTGTAAAATTAAGAGAATTTGACTTTCTGTAAAATGTTATTTAAGTTACAGAACATGAACGTTTAACAGGACCGGGTAGGAGAGGCCCGTTGTAATTCCTGTAACTACAGTAAATTATTAACCACCCCGGGAATGAAATAGCTAACCCGGCACTGCATTACCACTGGCTTTAATGCGTCTTTAAAATTTCCTGCACCTGCAACTGCAGCTTCGAAAAATACGCGGGCGCCAGCAATAACCTGCTGCCGTACCAGCTAAAAATTTCACCATCCACCAATACCAGGATTATGCCGGGCAGTGATTCCCCGAATTCCGCGAGATGATTTTCTTTAAAAGGGTAGGGTTCGCTGCTGAGAAAAATTATTTTGGGTTTTGCATCCCGGATCTCAGTTAAGTTTACCTCCGGGTACCGGTGGCGGTCGGTAAACACATTTCTAAAACCTGCGCGTCGAAGCATATCATCTATAAAGGTTCCCCCGGCTGCCACCAT
>JAKFCK010000253.1:0-1915 GCA_036676685.1 Chitinophagaceae bacterium
GCACCGGGCACACCCAGGGAAATGATCTGATCCTTATTTTTTTGCAGGTAGTAAGTGAAATCTACGCCTAACCGGTTATTTAAAAACCGCAGGTCAATACCCGCTTCATATGCATTTGCAAATGAAGGTTTTATATTGGGGTTGTTCAGGTCATCCGGTACGGTGATGGGATTGATGGCCCCTGAAGTGGCGGTGTAGGGCGTGCCCAGGCTAAAACTTGTGCCGGTTTGGTATGGAGCCAGGTCAGAACCTGCCCTTGCATAACTCGCCCTGATCTTACCGTAAGACAATGGCTTCCATTTTAAAAGCTCACTAAAGATCATACTGCCCGAAAAAGATGGATAGGAATAAGAATTATTATCCAGCGGCAACGTGGAAGACACGTCATTGCGAAGCGAAGCGTCTAAAAAATAAATATCCTTGTAGCCAAATGATGCCATTCCATAGATACTCCTGGTTTCTTTCCTGCGAATGAATGAAGAAATATTCGGCCTGTCCCGCGAGCCTGCCAGGCTGTAAAATGCAGGGCTGGATAATCCGCCAACGGTATTGCCACTTACGGAAGTAAAGTTCACCGTGTATTTATTGGCCCCAAGATTCAGGGTCATAGAAACTTCGCCGAAAGTTTTTGTGTATTGTCCCAAAAATTCATAGTTGAATTCTTTACTTTGGTATTTGGCTACCGAATACCCTTCATCCAGCCTGCCCCCTAAAGCTTCCTTATGGGATACATTCTGTGTGTACATATCCGTCCGCAGGAAGCTGCTTAGTTTGAGACCGGGAATCAATTCATAACTTAGGTTCACATCGCCAAAAAGCCTGTCGCGGCTGTCATCATTACTGTTTGCGAAGGCATCAAAGTAAGGATTGTTCCAGTCGCTTGGCCTGTTGTTGGTTATTCTCCCGGTTGTGGTATTCGGGTTCACATTCCAGTTCATAATAGTGCCATCCGGGTACCGGAAGTTTTTCAGTCGGTTCATATCTATGTTTCGCTGGAACCACTGCACCTGCCCGGTGGCTGTGCCCTGGTACCCCTGCGAAGGACGCGTAGCTTTGTTGTTTGAAAAATTGGCGTTGAGGCCCACGGTAAGTTTTCTTGAAAGATCCAATGAACTGCTCAGGCCAAGATTATTGCGGGTGAGCGAAGTACCTGGCATTACGCCTTTAATGTGGCCGTTATTATAACTTAACCTATACGTCATGTTTTCGCTGCCGCCCGCTACAGAAAGATTATTATTGAAGTTATGCCCGGTTTGAAAATAATCTTTCACATTGGTAGGCTGTGGTACAAAGGGCGTGAGTTTACCGAAGTCGGGATCCTGCGGGTAAAAGCTGTAGTACATTCTCACCGGTGTACCGTCCATTTTAGGCCCCCAGCTTTCATCGTTTCCGTTTACATACTTTTCGCCATTGGCAAGCGTGAGAAATGTCTGGTTATTCCCTACGCCATAAATGTCCTGCAGCGGCATAAAATTCCCTGTTTTTTCTATCGAAAAAGCTGAGCTGTATTGCACGTCTACTTTTTTTGGTCCTCTCTTTCCTTTTTTTGTGGTGATAAGGATAACCCCGAACTGGCCGCGAAGGCCATATAAGGCCGAGGCGGCCGGGCCCTTTAGTACGTTCACAGTTTCTATGTCATCCGGGTTCACGTCTTGAGCGATATTGCCAAGGTCTGGCCCGTTGCCATTGGAAGATCCAAAATTTGAATTGGAAATCGGTGTACCGTCAACAACAATCAGCGGCTGATCGTTACCGTTAAGTGAGTTAACCCCACGTATCTTGATCTTTTGTGTTCCCCCCAAACTTGCGCCGGACGCACCAACTACCTGCACGCCCGCAATTTTTCCCGCCAGGGAACCAAGCACATTTTGTTCTTTGGTAAGCGTAAGGTTATTGCCGCTGACTTGCTGGGTGG
>JAKFCK010000254.1:0-5322 GCA_036676685.1 Chitinophagaceae bacterium
CATTAACCTGCTCACTTTTGCACTGTTCATGTTTTTTTGCATCTGGCTCAACTACAGCCAGGCGATTGAATATTTTGGTATTAATCCAAAGTACCTGGATGCAAGGTGGGTGTTTTTTCTCCTTGGGTTGGTCACTATCATTGAAATGGGTACCGGTGTGAACGGGCAGATCATCGGTACTTCCACGTACTGGAGATTTGAACTCTGGACAAGCCTCTTACTCACAGCATTGATCATCCCCTTAAGTTATTACCTGACGGTGCAATACGGGCTCATTGGCCCGGCCATTGCCAACCTTGTTTCTTTCAGCGTATATAATTTTACGCGTTATTGGTTCTTATGGAAAAAATTTGGCCTCCAGCCTTTTTCATCAAAAACACCCGAGGTCATTTTAATTGCTGCAGGGATTTATTTTCTCGTATACCTGGTAATGGATAACCTTACCGGCCTGGGCGGACTACTGGCAAGAACCACATTGTTCTCCGCATGTTTCGGGATAGCCGTTTATTATCGCAACATTTCCCCCGATGTAAAGCCAGTGGTAAAGTCAGTTCTTAAAAAAACCAGGCTAAGCAAATAGCCCGGGCCTACGCTTCCCCACTTATGTAAGATAAAAACAGCGCCAATGCTTCTTTCTTTTTTTCGTCCAGCCTGTAATCGATATTCTCCTGGAAATAATGGTGGAGGTCATACGCGGGGTAATCCAAAGCGGCAACGATCTGGTCGATGTATTTGAAACCTTCTGCCGTGGCAACATTAAAAGCCCCGGTGAAGGACACCGGAAGTTTTTTGTTGGCAACCCAGGCTGCAAATACAAAAGGCAAACCTGTCATGTTTTGCCAGGCCCCGGCCAGGTCATAGATATACCGCGAATGTGGGCGTTGTTGCAGTGCACGGTCCCCGATGATCAAACCGGCAGTTGACCCCTTGATATTTTGCTGGTAGCCGTTACTGGTGTCGATTAGTACCGGATTTATTTTCCAGAATTTGCGGAGCAACACCCTTAACAAAGCTGCAGAAGTTCGGCTTTGGTAATCCACCAGCATTTCCGTGACCTCCTGCAGGGGCACATCGCTAAACACACATACACTGGCAACGGGTTTGCTGGCACCGATACAATAATCCGATATGATAAAATGTTCGTTCAACTGGGGGATGATGGCAACCGGCACCAGGCCTACGTCAATTTCGTCGTTTAAAAGCATCCTGGCCACATTTGCCGGGTAATCAAACAACAGGTCCATTTCGTCCTTCATCAACCCCTTTTCAAAACCGTACACCAGCGGTTTGGTATTTAAATAGCTTACTGCGCCTACCCTTATTTTTTGTTCCAATGCCTTTCAGTTATTTTTGCGCAAAATTACTTTAATCTCAATCAATAAAATGCAACTAACTCCCCTCACGGCTATTTCACCTATTGATGGCCGTTACAACCGGGCTACCAGTCAACTTGGTGCTTACTTTTCTGAATTTGCGTTAATACGATACAGGCTGCACGTGGAAGTGGAATATTTTATCATGCTGGGAGAAAAGAAACTATTTAAAAATAACGTGAAGCTCAACAACCAACTGAGACAGTTGGTAAATGATTTTAATATAGAAGATGCGGTGGCCATAAAATCAACTGAAGCAATTACCAATCACGATGTAAAGGCCGTAGAGTATTTTTTAAAGGATAAGCTAGAGGCTTTGGGGGGCAGTGCCAACAGGGAATGGGTACATTTTGGCCTGACTTCCCAGGATATCAATAACACCGCAGTTCCATTGTTATGGAAGGATGCTATAGAGCAGGAATACCTGCCATCTTTAATCAACCTGCAACACAAACTGTACAACCTGGCGCAGCAGTGGGAAAATATTCCCATGCTGGCCCGTACGCACGGGCAACCGGCCTCCCCTACCCGACTTGGAAAAGAATTAATGGTTTTTGTGGAACGGCTGGAAAACCAGATCCAATTATTTAGTTATATACCTTTCTCAGCCAAGTTCGGTGGCGCCACCGGCAACTTCAATGCTCACCATGTGGCCTACCCGAAAATGAACTGGAAAAAATTTGCAGATGAATTTGTGGAAACCAAACTTGGTCTTCAACGCCAGCAATACACAACGCAGATAGAACATTATGATACCCTCGCCGCACATTTCGATGCCATCAAACGCATAGATAATATTCTCGTTGATCTTTGCAGGGACCTGTGGACCTACATCAGCATGGATTATTTTAAACAACAAACAAAAAAAGGAGAAGTTGGCAGCAGCGCGATGCCACATAAAGTAAATCCCATCGATTTCGAAAATGCGGAAGGCAACCTTGGCATTGCCAATGCTATACTGGAGCATCTTTCCGCCAAACTACCTGTTTCCCGGCTGCAACGCGATCTTACCGACAGCACGGTTCTCCGGAATATCGGTGTACCGGTAGCCCATATCATTCTTGCCATCAAAGCCATTGACAAGGGGCTGGATAAACTGATCCTGAATGAAGCCAAATTAAAAGCAGACCTGGAGGATAACTGGGCGGTGGTAGCAGAAGCCATTCAAACAATTTTAAGAAGGGAAAATTACCCTTCACCGTACGAGGCTTTAAAAGAACTCACAAGGGGAAAAAATACCATTGATAAAAAAACGATACATGAATTTATCGCGGGGCTTAAAGTAAACGCAGCTGTAAAAAAAGAATTGAAAGCTATCACGCCCTATAATTACACAGGTTTGTGAAATAAGCAAAAACAACGTTTGGCTGAAGGGCTGGCCGGTTATGCTAATGATATTATGTGTTTCCTGTTGTGCTTGGCAACCAGCAGGAGAATAAAAAAAGGCCGCTGTTTCAGCGGCCTTTTTATTTAACATACATTAATTAATGACTGTAGATTTGCCTGGAATAATAAGTAAGTGTTCCCACCTGCTCGGTTGTAGAAACTGTCAAACGCGAACCGCTCAGCTCATCGATGTTGCCGATATAACCATAGATGTTGATCTGTGTTTCACCGTTCTCAAAACTCCATGGACCAGTCATCGTTTGAGGGTCGCCCGGATCACATTTGCTGGCGCCTTCATTGGCTTCTACCGTGTTGTTTGCGTTAAACTTCAGGTAATTATCCTTCTCGCAGGTCTCATAGCTGGTTATAAATTCCTGCCATTCACCTGAGCCGATCTTTTCCTGGTCGGAAATAAGGATCCAGTTGCCCTCGGTGATTAATTCCATTTTAGTTTTTTCATCTTTTTTGCAGGATGAAAAACTAACCGCAGCGATAGCTGCAATAAAACTGTACCGGATGATTTTTTTCATAAGTTAATTTATTGTGCAAACGAACATTGAGGGATCTTTAGTATGCATGACCAGGTCTTTCTTCCAGCCAATTGTCCACATGCCCACTGCGGTTAAAATCGCGACAAAAAAAAGCCGCTTCAACAATGAAGCAGCTTGTAATTTTTTGTTTTGGGTTTGACTTAAAATTTCGGTGTTACACCCATATTGTAAAAAATAAAAGAGTAAATATCCGCAGTAGTTTCCAGTCCTTTTTTAAGGTTACTCGCGCCATGTCCACTGTTCACATCTACCCTTATCATCACGGGGTTTTTACCTTTATATTTTTCCTGTAAGGTAGCAATGTATTTAAATGAGTGGGCAGGTACAACGCGGTCATCGTGATCGGCAGTAGTTACCAGGGTGGCAGGATATTTTTTTGTGTCACTGATATTATGCATCGGTGAATAACCGTATAGGTTTTTAAAATGTTCCTGGGATAGTTCGCTGCTGCCATACTCTGCTATCCAGTTAAACCCGATTGTAAACTTATGAAAGCGCAACATGTCCATCACGCCAACTGCAGGTATGGCTACTTTTACCAGGTCGGGCCGTTGGTTGGCCACTGTGCCCACCAGCAGTCCACCATTGGAACCACCGTAAATAGCTAAATAATCCGGCGAGCTGTATTTTTTGGCAACAAGGTATTCACCGGCAGCAATGAAATCATCAAACACATTTTGTTTGTTGAGCAGCATTCCCCCTTCATGCCATTTTTCCCCGTACTCACTTCCGCCACGAAGATTAGCAGATGCGTAGATACCACCCTGCTCCAGCCAGGATATCCTGGTGGGGCTGAATGTTGGATTGGTACTGATATTAAATCCACCATAAGCATAAAGCATTGTGGGATTTTTGCCGTCCCGCTTCAGCCCTTTTTTATAGACAATAAACATGGGGACTTTTGTACCGTCTTTGCTGGGATAAAACACCTGTTCCGTAACAAAAGCCTCGGGGTCAAACTTCACCTCAGGTTTACGGAAAACTTCGCTTTTGCCTGTAGCGATATCATATTTGTAAATAGTGGGAGGAAAGGTAAATGAGGTGAATGTATAAAAAACAAATTTATCATCTTTCTCTCCGCCGAAACCGCTCACTGTGCCCAACGCAGGCAGCTTTACTTCTTTTTCCAATTTACCATCCAATGAGTACACATATACCCTGCTTGTTACATCCTTTACATATGTGACAAACAATTTATTTCCGGCAGCGGAAACGCCGGCAATATTTTCTTCTTTTTCCGGGATAATGGTTTGCCAGTTACTCACCCCGGGATGTGCCGGGTCTACCAAAACAACTTTTTGATTTCTTGCGCCATCATTCGTGGTAAGGATAAACCTGCCGTTGTGCACCGTTTCAAAACTATAGAGATAGTCTTTCGCCTCTTTTACAATAGGTTTAAAAGTTTTATCAGCACTATTATTGTCATAATACCACAGCGCATTTCCTTTCGCCCGGCTCCGGTCTGAAACGTTCAGGAAAACAAATCGCTCATCCTCATCTGTGAATACGCCATGGAAGGATAAAGGGCTGGCAGGATTTTCAAACACCAGCTTATCTTCCGTTTGTGCTGTACCGACTTTGTGGAAATACACCTGGTGATTTTCGTTTTTTGTACTTAACTCTTTTCCCGCACCAGGTGTAGGATAGCGGCTGTAAAAAAATCCGTCGCCCAGCCAGCTTACACCAGATACCTTAACCCATGCAAGGGAATCGGGCAGGTAGGTAAGTTTATCCATGTCCATCACAAAATAAGTTCGCCAGTCGCTGCCCCCTGCAGATTTTCCCACTACGGCATAACGCCCATCCTTTGAAAGGGAAAAAGCGGCAAGACTGGTGGTACCATCTTTGGAAAATTTATTCGGGTCGAGCACTTCTTCGGGAGTTCCTGTCAGTCCTTTTTGCCGGTAAAGCACGGATTGGTTTTGTAGCCCGTTGTTTTTGCTATAATAGAAATAGTCATTTTTCCGCGACGGCGTAGAATACTTGGGGTAGTCGTTGATCTCTTCCAGCCG